>CAZOCV010000359.1:0-1505 GCA_964578395.1 uncultured Pirellulales bacterium | reverse complement strand
TGGGCCGGCAAAAAAGTTTCAAACGGCCGTAGAATTCCATTAATATGGGCTTGGCCGGCAACAATGCCGGCTTAATGCCGGGGACGAAATCAGGATCCTGATACCGATTGCCGCAAGCCGGACACGTCAAGACGCTATCGGTATGATGGGTCGTCTCCGCGCGGCTGGCTTCATCGCCAAATCCAGAATCGAGAAAAAACTCATGATCCAGTTCGGCGGAAGTGAGTACCGGAACAATACGCTCCTGAATAAAAGCATTTGGCGGCAATTGGCGCTGTAGTTCGCCCTTAACTTTGTTGATAGTTGTGAGATCATCCACATCAAGATACCATATTTCTACATCTTGTCTTAAATCAACCTTTTGCTGATAATTATCAAATATATTATAACCTGCTGTGTCTATTATCTTTACACAATCATCACCACTAATATCTTTACCGCACACATCTAGATTAACACGTATTTTCACTCTTATGATTCCCAGCAACTCTATTTAACTTGCTTCAAAGCATTATCAATAACTTCCATAATTTCCTCATAATCAGGTGAACTTAAAAAGTATGAGGAATATGCTTCACGAATATCACTCTTAAACTTTTTCATAGCTTTCTTACCACCCCTTATAGCATTTTCCCATCCTTCCCTCAACCCTTTATATGTCGTAAATCCCATTTCGCGTAAAATATGCTGATGCAGTCCCACCTGTCTTCCCTGGTGGATCATCATTTGCATTGATAACATATTGGCCGCTTCATCACTTCCGCCAAGGCACCTGAACCAGATATGATGCTCATGGACCCGGTAATGGAACCAACTCCACCCATTGTTCATATAACGAGCCGCATTATCGCTATAAGATAATATTCTACGACCTGCGCCGGTCTTGCGAAACGCTATTTTGGACGCGTCCCAAACATTATCTGATTGACGTAATACCTTACCGACAACACTGGGAGCAAAGGGAAGCACTCCAAGCCAGGCCATGTTATTACCGTTGGCGATTTCCCCGATGGATAACGCCATGTCCAGACCTTCGTTAAATATGCCAAAAGCACTGACATACATGTCCGCCAATGTCGAAACTTTTTGGGCGCCGATGCTGAATGCCGCCCGGTTCACCGCTTCGTAAGCCTGCCCCAAGGCAATCGGGTCATATTCAAAGTAACCGAGATATTCATCCTTCATCGAATAACTTTGAGCCAATACATCGTTCATCGCGCCATGCAGGTGCAGCGCCGCCGTCGCCAGATCGATATCCTCTTCAATACTAATTGTGTAGGTATTATCTCTGCTATAGGATATACTTCTATTGCGTAAATAATCACCTACCTCCAGCTTCCCTCCCGTAGCAAAAAATGACCGGTAAACCGGATTATCCCCAAATAACCTGAGATAGGCTGACAGTAATTCTTCCCGGGTAATTCGCAACCCCAGCGGATCCCTGCCGTTAACGCCCATGTAGGCCTGGTAGAGGTTCAGGCCATCCGCGTATCCGGCCGGGTCTT
>CAZOCV010000358.1:0-1508 GCA_964578395.1 uncultured Pirellulales bacterium | reverse complement strand
CGTGGGCGATGCTGATTTTAACGTCACCCTCACCGCTATAGGTAATAGCGGCTTCGTAATGATTCAATTCCAGGCCCGCCGGGAAGGTAATCGCCGGCGATACTCGGCAGGGGATTTCATTAATAGTATATGTCATCCATTCCGCAACCTGTGTTCCGGTATATTCCACAAGCACTTCATCGAAGGGATTGCGAAATGGTTCACGCAGAGTTTGCAGCGCCGGCGAAGGCTCAGGTTTCGGCGCCGGCTGTTCCGTCGCCGGGGGCGCCGGTTTGTCGGGTTTTACCGGTGCTTGCGGCGGCGCTTGCGACGGCCGCGGCAATTCAAACGGACGAAACTGACCCGGCGCCACAGACGCTATCAGCAATATGGTTGCAGCGACTATACAGAATTTTAAAAAGGGTTTAGACACGAATGAACACCAATACGCACGAATAAAGCAATGTTTGATAAACTTAAAAATTTAATCTGCGTCAATCTGCGTAATCTGCGGATAAGCCTTTAATTCGGCGCCCAGTCGGGATCATACGGATTGCCGCCGCTGAGCCACTGGCTGCATAACTGGGCCAGATCCAGCAGGTTCACAAAACAATCGCCGTTGGTATCTCCCGTCAGCGCGGAGGAGCAAATAAAGACGGTGAACGCCTCGTTACTCATATCGTTGATGTCGTTGTGGTCGTAATCCACCACCTTCACCCGGCATAACGTCGAATCCGTCCCGGCCGGTATCGACCATTCATGGCTGCCGGTGTTGGGAATGTTATTGGCCAGATAGGTCCAGGAGGCTCCATTATTGTTCGACCAGGCCACGTTGACATTCGCAACGTCACTGCTGCTCCAGGTAATGGTTGTGCTGGTTCCCGCCGCGAACATCTCGCCGCCATTGGGGGCCGTCACGGTAATGTGCGGCAGGTCTTCGTACGTTGTGGTGTATATCGAACCAGCGCACTGCCAGATGAACCGACCATCAGATACCGTTGGATTCGTCTCCTCGCCCGTCATGCGGCTGACGGCAAATTCCCGCTTTTGTTGCAGGTCGTAACCATAGATGTCTTTATTTCCGTTGCGTTCATCGGACCAAACCACCAGATTATTATGAATCGCGGGTGTGGTCTGATCGGAAGTGAGCGTGCAAATCGGTTGTTTGGCTCCACCGGGTAACGTGGTGATATCAATGCCGTAAATATCCCTGTTTGTTCCTTCCCGCCAGATGACCCAGTTGCCGCTGATGCGGGAAAGTTCCTTTGTCATGCCATCCACGCTGATGGGAAATATGCCGGGGCTGGACAAGCGATAACCATAAATACCTCCATCCGATTGGTCTTGCCAGATAATGACATTGCCATCGATATCAGGCCGGTACTGCGTGCCGTCGCTGGTGCAGATGGGAATCAATTCTTCCGTAGTCAGATTATAGGCGTAAATATCCATGAGGGTTGTGGTGCTATTGCGGTTATCCTGCCAGACGATGACATCGCCGCTAAGGGCGGGATATCTCTGGTCAGATG
>CAZOCV010000357.1:0-1520 GCA_964578395.1 uncultured Pirellulales bacterium | reverse complement strand
TGGTGCGCCCCGACGGCGCGGTGGAAGATCATTACGGCGTGCCGCGCCGCAATGTCGCCTACGGCAATGGCGCCAACGCCGGAACGTATCAGGAAGTCACCGAATACCCGCTGGAAAAAATGACTACGGTCGAGGAAATTTTAAATTATCCCAAATGGCCCCAGGCGGACTGGTTCGATTATACCTGCGTCCGCGAACAGGCGCGCGCAGCGCGGGCGACGGGCAAGGTGGTGGTGTTCATGGGCGACCGGCTCAACCGCTGCGCCGTGCTCAAACCGGCCATGTATGTCCGCGGCGTGGAGCAGATTTTGATGGATTTATATGTCAATAAGGACATCGCCAGGGCCGTCTTTCAGAAAATCGCCGATTTCTATGTCGAGTATGTCCGGCGCACCCTCGAAGCCGGCGAAGGCAATATCGACATTCTCTTTACCGGCGACGATTTCGGCATGCAGGAAAACACCTTTATGCCGGTGGCCCTCTGGCGGGAATTGATTCGCGATGATTTCAAGCGTTTCATCGATCTGGGACACAGCTTCGATTGCAAAGTCGCCCATCACACCTGCGGCTCCATCGTTACGCTTATCCCCGATTTTATCGAATGCGGGCTGGATATCCTCAATCCCCTCCAGCCGGATGTCGCCGGGATGGATTACGTCGAGATTAAAAAACGTTACGGCCATGATATTTCCTTCCACGGCGCGATTTCGATTCAAAAGACCATGCCCTACGGCACGCCCCAGGATGTTCGCAACGAAGTAAAGGACCGCATCGAAAAACTCTCGGCCAACGGCGGATTAATCCTGTGCACCGCTCATAACATTCAGGCGGACACCTCGCTGGAAAATGTCGAGGCGTTATTCAAGGCGTATAAGGAATTCGGCCGCTATCATTAATAAACCATACCTGTTAACACTGCTGCCGGATAGACAATCCATGGCCAATAAACGTTTTCTTTATTGCCCGTTTTGCGGTGGAAAGCTTACCAAAACCATCATCGACCAGCGTCATCGAGAGCATTGCCCTCAATGCGGTCACATCGCCTATGTGAATCCGCTGCCGGTAGTAAGTTGCCTGCTCTTTGATCAACAGTTCCGAATCCTGCTGGTAAAGCGAAAAAATGAACCTTATCAGGGAATGTGGTGTTTGCCGATGGGATTTGCCGAGGTGGACGAGCATATCCAGGAGGCCGCATTGCGGGAACTGAAAGAGGAAACCGGCATCCAGGGACGAATTATTCGCTTGCTGGACGCTGACAGTATCGACGATTCTTATTATGGCCACCTGGTAATTCTGGCATATGAAGTTGAGAGCGTCGGGGGCAAACTACAAGCCGGTGACGATGCAACGGACGCCGCCTTTTTTCCTTGGGATAAACTGCCTACCCTGGCATTTTCCGCCAACGAAATTGCGATTCAAAAATATTTGGCGTCTCGCTGATGCGGCTTACCCCGACAATCAGATACGCCGGCCGGCGCGAAGAACCTCGGCGGGATAAAGCACGCCGCGCCAGATAATAC
>CAZOCV010000356.1:0-1544 GCA_964578395.1 uncultured Pirellulales bacterium | reverse complement strand
TGGTCCTTGCTGCCGGTAAAATACATCCACGCCGCCGCGAAACTCGCCGCTCCCACCACGCGCAAATCCACCTGCAGCGATGATGATACCACCTCCGCATTCTCGTAACGCACCGACGCCTTGGTGTCGCCGGCGCCTAATACGTCCTTCACGCCATCGAGCCGGGTAAAGGCCTCAATCACCTCCTGCGGTTTATCGCTGACAACCAGCAGGTCGATATCGCCAATAGTTTCGCGGCCGCGGCGCAGTGAACCGGCTATCTCGATACGTTCGACCGCTTTGAGTTTCTCCAATGCGGCGACCATCGTTTCCGCCGCGCCCATCGCTTCATCCAGCCGCACCCGGTCGCCCCCCGCCTGAAGGAACGCAATCCCTTTGGCCAGCGCCGCCGCTTTCCTGGCTCCAAATCCAGGCAATTCTTCCAGTCGCTTATCCTCGATGACGGCCTGCAACTCGGCAACATTCGTAACGCCCAGCCCCTGCCATACCGCCCGCACGCCTTTTGGCCCCAGACCGGGAATCTTTAATAAATCCGGCAGGCCCTGCGGCACTTCACCCAGTAGCTCCTCGTATGCCTCCATCCGACCGGTTTCGACATATTCCCTGATTTTCTGCGCTGAGCTTTTGCCCACGCCCGCCAGTTCGGTCAGCCGGTCCTCGCGAGCCATCTGGCCGACATCCTCGCTGCACTCACCAATGACCCGCGCCACCTTGCGATGGCTGTTGACACGAAACACATCCGCGCCGATGATTTCCAGAATATCGGCCATCTGCATAAAAATATCACTGATTTGTTGATTAATCATTTTTAGTCATTCTGAGCGCAGCGAAGAATCTCTCTTCATTCTGACTTCTGGCTTCCCCGGTCACGGCATAGTCGAAGACGAAGCCGGATGAATTCTGAATTCTATTTTTTATTATGCCTTTCCTGATACCACTGGGGCGTCTGCTCCGGCCGCACGTCTCGCCAAAGCCCTTGCTTCTGGCGTTTGGCCTGTTTCTGCAAATCGTTAAACCGCTGCATATAAATATGCTCGAATCGTTCATCCGCATAAGCCGCCCCCTGCCGTAATAATTCCTCGTTGAGCATGGTCCCATCGGGGAGATACACATACGCCAGCAGCCGACCATACTTGCACCGCGTATGCTCATAAGGCTCCAGCCTGATACGAACCTGCTGCCCGCTTGCCAGCCGCCGGGCCAGTTCCGTCGCCTGCTTGCCGTAGTGCATTTCACCGGCCGGCGCATAGGCCGTTTCCGGTGAATCCACACCCCACAGCCGCACCCGCGTTGTCGCCTTCCCCGCCGTGATATCGGCCATCTCCAGATCCAGCGTGTCGCCATCCACCACCTGCGCCACCCGGAAGGTTTTATCATGATAGCGGCCGCGATCACCTTCCAGCCGGCTTGTCTGGCACCCCAGCCGGTCAACCAGCACCAGCGCTAAAAGTACCAGGACCAACATCACCCCTGCCGCCCGCCGCAGCTTCCGCGACAAGGGTAATATGCTTAACTTACGGCGTTTACTATCACTTACACGCATT
>CAZOCV010000355.1:0-1563 GCA_964578395.1 uncultured Pirellulales bacterium | reverse complement strand
GATGCCGACGGCGAACATCCGCATCACCATAAACAGCGTGGTATAAAGATAAACCGCTTTGCGGCCGAAGCGCATTTCGACGTACTCGGCGGCGGTAGTGATGCCCAACCGGCGCCAGCGTCCGGCCAGGTAGCGGCCGACCAGCAAAGCGGCAATCCCGTTGAGCATGAGAATACTCACCGCCGCCATGCCCAGGCGGTACGCCACGCCGCCCCACACCACGAAGGTCCCCGCTGAGAAACTGGTCATAAATCCCGAAAGCCCGGCCACCCACCAGGGCGCCCGGTTGCCGGCGGCGAACATATCCACCGAATTTTTCATCTGGCGGGCGAAAACACTACCCATGGCCAAGAGGCCCATCATGTAGGCGGCAAAAATGGCGTAGTCAATTGTTGTCATGCTGTTTACCTGTTGGATATCACCTTGTTCATATACGTAGCTGCGAAGCAAACCGGTTAGAGGATGGCTCCATTTTTGGCCAGGGCCTCCCGAAGAAGCTGCCCATCCAGCGAGGCGACGCCGACGGATTCCCGGCCGCACAGAGCCGCCGCCGTGCCGGCCGCCTGGCCCAGGGCCATACATGTCGCCTGCACCCGCATCGACGCGAACGCCTCGCGCGTCGCCGAGACGGTGCGGCCGGCGGCCAGAATGTTTTCTGCGCCGACAGGAACCAGAACTTTATAGGGAATATTATACGCGCGACCGAGCCAGGTAAGATTCTGCTGATTATTCTTTGCAGAGTGAATGTCAATCGGATGAGAGCCTTGGGCGACGGTATCGGGAAACGTTTGCGGCGAAAGGATATCCTCGCGGCTCATGGTATAAAGCCCCTGAATGCGGCGGGTCTCCCTGGGGTACACCTGGGCGGCGGAGTCGAGCAAATAACAATGATGAAACTCTCCGGGCAATTCGCGCATGAATTCGACCATGCGCCACATATCGTCTCTGGCAGCGAATTCCGCCTCGGTCAGGCTCTCGGCGTCGGCGGCGTTGCCGGAAAAACGCGTGGCGTTGACGGAGACTTCGCCTCGACGCAGGGTGCTGCCGTGAACCACCCACGGCCCGCCAAAGGTCGGAAAATCGCCCGCCGCCTGGCGCTGCTGCATGGCCCGGCGGAGTGCTTCGTGGTGATCCGACTTGCCGTCGGCGGGAATATAAAGTTGGGGCAGTTTAGCGGTATCCACGCCGCCCAGCCGGAAACACAGCGAGGCGGGCTGCAATTCTTCATCCTCTGGCATTGGCAGCATGGGCATCCCTGCCGCATTGGCCACTTCGGCATTCCCGGTGCAGTCGACGATTTGCTTGCCTTCAAGCAAAAATAAACCCTCGATGCTTTTACACACGATGCCTTGGAGCGTCTCGTCCTGTTTGATACAGTCCACGAACTCGGTGAGCAGATACGGCGTTACACCCGCTTCCAGAACCATGCGTTGCGCTGCCAGCTTGTATTGTTCCGGCTCAAAGGCAATGTTGCCGTTGGCGGCTTCCGTTTCCGCTCCTCCCATGGCCTCAAGGCGCTTAACAAACTCCCACGGGATTCCCTGATTGATTAACTCGCCATTC
>CAZOCV010000354.1:0-1582 GCA_964578395.1 uncultured Pirellulales bacterium | reverse complement strand
TCCATTCAGGCACGGAGGCTTGAAGCAATGATGAAACAAATGCAAGGATGCGAACACCAACACGGCGACAAATCCCGGCGGGGGGGTGTCAGGTCGGCGGCGGCGTTTTTGTCGGCAATTATGCTGACCGCGCTGATGCCGGGCTGCAACCGCGTGATGGACTTTATCAGCCCGCCGCGCGTTATAGAGCCTGATGATTATCCTCAGACGCGGGTCGATGATAAAAACCTCGATGCCTCCCCGTCGGCGGATGCTCCGGCGACTATCCCGAACGGCACGGCGGAGACCGCACCATTGCCGCCTTCTCCGCAGGATGAAGCCGCCGCGGTTTTGCCGTCACTAGCCGCTGTGCCCAATAACCAGCCGGACGCCCAACCCGCTCCGTACCATGACCCGCCGCGTGTGGCCGCCGATACCGTCATCATAACCCCGCAGCAGGGTTTCGCCCTGGATGCGCCTCCCGCCCGGAGCCAGGTGCAAAAAATCGCACCCCCCGATGTTTATGACACATCGCTGCCGACCGCGCCGCCGCCGCAGGTAACCGGCATAACCATAACGGAAGCGACGGAGCCGGCGCTAACCGCCGTTCCCGTGGCCGCCCCGGAACCGGCGCCCGCTCCCCAGCCGCAGGAGCCTGTCATTACCGCCGTCGTCCCCTCGGTGGAAATTACCCCGGTGAATGTGCAGACCCTGCGGCAGCCCGCCGTCATGCAGCCCGCCGCCGCACCTGAGGCCGACCCGCTGGCCCAAACGATAGCCCAAATGGAACAGGCCGTCAGAGCCGCTCCGGATGATGTTAACGCTCAGGTGACGCTCCGCTGCCTGTACGCCCAACAGGGCCGCCGCGAGCAGGCGCTGGCCCCCTTGCCGCTGATCGCCCCGGAAAAGCAGACGCAGGCCCTGAACCTGGTGCGGGCGATTCTGCTGACCGCGTCCGGCGAACCCCGCAGCAGCGAAGACGCCAACGCCGCCCTCGCCGCCCTGCAGGACCTCTCCGGCCAGGTCGCCGACAAGGCCGACCTCTACATCAAAAACCTCAAGCTCTGCCGCAAGGTCGATGGCTTCGGCCAGTATGAACTTTTCGACCTGCCGCAGTTTTCCGAAGGCCAACCGACGCGCCCGCTGATTTATTGCGAACTGGAAAACTTCCAGAGCCGCAAGGACGCCGACGGCCGCTACACCACGCAGCTCAAGGCCTGGATGACCATCTACGACAGCCAGTACGCCGTCGTCGCCCAGCGCATCGCCGACGTGACCGATGTCCCCAGCTTCAACCCCCGGCGGGACTTCTTCCTGCGCGGCTCGCTGGATGTGCCCGCCCTGCCCAAAGGCCTCTACCGCGTCGAAGTCCGCATCGAAGACAAAGTCGCCGGCAAAATCGCCCGCCCCGCCCACCTCGAATTCGAGGTCAAATAAATATTGAATAGAATTCAGAATTCAGAAGCCAGAATAAAAGATGTCATTCCCGCGCAGGCGGGAATCCAGTCTGAGCAGCGTAATCTGCGCAACCAGCGTCAAAAAGATTTCAGCCACGAATTTTCACGAATCATCACGAAAAAGTCTTTTATATTTAGATTAGTGT
>CAZOCV010000353.1:0-1599 GCA_964578395.1 uncultured Pirellulales bacterium | reverse complement strand
AGCGATGAATTTAGCTCCACGGTATGTACTACCGGCATGAACAGCCCGGTTTCGGAGCAGGTCGGTATTTCGCATCAAGGGGGAGTGTTACGCACGGACCCCGATTCGACCTATGCCAGCACGATAACCTCGCCGACAGAAACACGAGTACCGCCGGAAGCGGCGCTGGAGCGATTTTTGAAGCGTTTAACGCAGTTGGATGAACACCTTGCTCATCTGGATAAGAAGCTGGGCGGCGATGAAGAAATGCCTGGCTCCGACAGGGTATCCGACTAATTTGATGAGAATAGGGTTAGCGTTTACGGTTGCGCAGAATATCGTACGTTATCCACAGGCCGGTAATGCCCGCGATGAAAAAGCCGAAACCGCCGATGATGGGAAGATCGCCGAGAAATTTTATTTTCGGGCCGATGCCCACGTGGGCCATTACGGAGGAAGCGATAATCAATGCGCCGATGATGATGCCCAGGGTCACTTTATCAGACATTTGATTAAGCTGGTTCATGTGGTCGTCCAGGCCGGTGTGTTTCATTTCCACCTGCAATTTACCTTCGCTGGCGCGGCGTAAAATGTCCAGCATCAGTTCCGGCGATTCGCGGGTGAGCCTGCCGATATCTTCGGCAAAATCCCGCGTGCTCGCCCACAGCGTTTCGGGCCGAAAGCGTTTAAGCATCAGGGTGCGGACAAAGGGGGCGATATGGCTAATCATATCGAAGTCGGGATCGAGCTTGCGGCCGGTGGCTTCGATAGTGCCCAGCGCCTTGAGCATGAAAATAACATCCGGCCGAACCGTCAGCCGATAACGATTCATCAGCGTAATAATATCGCGCAGCAGGTAAGGGACATTAATCTGTTTCAGAGGGATGCCGTGATATTGTTCGAGCATATCCAGAACCGCCAGCCGCAGCGCCGGCTCCGCGGGCGTATGGTTCAGCACTCCCATATCACGGGCGGCGCGGAGCAGGCGGTCAATATCCTTATGGACGATGGCGTGCAGCGCTCCCGCCAGGAGGTTCAGAGATTGAGGCTCCAGGCGGCCAAACATGCCGAAATCCAGAAAACAAATTACGCCGTTATTGAGTACAAAGGCGTTGCCGGGGTGAGGATCGGCCTGGAAAAAGCCGTGTTCAAAAATCTGTTTCAATACGGCCCGTGCCCCGGTTTGGGCCAGTTGTTCACGCAGGGCCGGGTCGGTATCGGACGCAAAAAACTCCGCCATGCGCCGGCCATCAATAAATTCCATCACCAGCAGATCCCGATTGGAATAATCCCAATACACCTTCGGCACGGCGATGGAAGCATCTCCGCTGAAATTGTTGCGGAAAATATCCGCGTTGCGGCCTTCATGCTGCAAATCCAGTTCATGGGTGATGCTGGCGCGAAATTGTTCAATCAATCCGGGTATATTCCAGTCGCGGGATTCCTCGACATGAATTTGCAGCAGTCGGCCCAGATGTTCAAGAATCAGCAGATCCTCGCGGATAATACGGCGGGAGCCGGGGCGTACGATTTTTACGGCGACTCGTTCATGGTTGGGCAATCGAGCTTCATACACCTGAGCGATGGACGCGCTGGCGATAGGTTGGGGATTGAAATCCG
>CAZOCV010000352.1:0-1610 GCA_964578395.1 uncultured Pirellulales bacterium | reverse complement strand
GAGCGACGGCCGTGGTGTCGGACGCCCCGCGCCCCAGAGTGTAAATTTCGCCGTTCTCATCCGTGCCCTGAAAACCCGCAACGATGACGATGCGCCCCTGGTCCAGTTCGCTGCGGATGCGTTCGGCATTGATTTTCTGGATGCGGGCCTTGGTGTGGGTGGTGTCGGTGATAAGGCCGACCTGTCCGGCCGTCAGGCTGATGGCTTGCTGACCGGCGGCGTGAATCGCCATCGCCATCAGGCTGATGCTCACCTGCTCGCCCGTCGTCAGCAGCATGTCCAGTTCGCGGTGGGAAGGCGTTTCCGTAATTTCCTTCGCCAGTTCAATGAGCTTGTCGGTGGTTTTGCCCATCGCGGACACCACCATCACCACGTCGTTGCCGTCGAGTTTTTCCTGAATGGCGCGGCGGGCCGCCCGACGGATGCGCTCGGCATCGGCGACGCTGCTCCCGCCGAATTTCTGTACCACCAATCCCATAATTACTTATCCTTTCTGACTGCGTTCACCGTGACGCGGGCATCCTGCCCGCGTTTGCGAATATTCGAGGGCAGGATGCCCTCGTCACGTTCCTGCCCGCGAGTCTCTTTCGCAGCATCTTACGTTGGTTTAGGCACACAACTGAGGAAATATTCCATCATTTCATGGCCGCGGTCAATACGAAAACCGCTGCGCTCGGCATTGACCTCACAAAACGGCAACTGCTGACCGGGATTAATGTTTTTGCCGGCCAGAGCAAAAGGAACCGCATCGCCCGTGTGCGTCCGCAGGCGAATCGGCGTGGGGTGGTCCGGCAGCACCAGCAGCCGCCAGTCGCCCTGTTCACCAAGCCATTTTCGCAGCGGGCCGATAATATGCAGGTCAATATTTTCGATGGCCTGAATTTTACCCTCCACCAGCGCGCCGTGGCCGGCTTCGTCGGGAGCTTCCACATGCACCACCACCAGATCGCGGCGCTTCAGGGCGTCGATGGCGGCGGCGCCTTTACCGGCATAATTGGTATCGAGGTAGCCGGTAGCGCCTTTCACCTCCACCAGTTCCATCCCCGCCAGTCGGCCCAGGCCGCGCATCAGGTCCACCGCCGTAATGACCGCCCCGCTGACGCCGAACCGCTTGCTGAAGGCGTCCAGCCGCGGCCGATGACCCTGACCCCACAACCAGATGTCCGTTGCCGGGTTTTCACCCAGATCGCGGCGCACCTGGTTGACGGGGTGGTTGGCTAAAATGTCACGCGCCTGCTCCATCAGTTCACGCAGCACTTTACCCTGTTTGCCTTTGGGCAGATATTTGGCGACGGGCTGTTCGGTAATATCGTGCGGCGGCGTCAACTCCAGATCGAACGTGCCGCCCCGCTGCACCATCAGATGCCGATAGCCCACGCCGGCAAAAAATTGCACCGTTGCCGAACCCAGGCGGGCCTGCAGGTCTTTGATGATTTCGGCGGCCTGTTTCGTATCAATATGGCCGGCGGAATAGTCCATCATCAGTCCGTCGGCAATCGTCACCAGGTTGCAGCGAAAAATCCAGTCCTCTGCGACCGTCTCAATGCCCTGGGCCGCCGCCTCCAGCGGCGCACGCCCGGTGTAATACGTTTTGGGGTCGTACCCCAGCA
>CAZOCV010000351.1:0-1669 GCA_964578395.1 uncultured Pirellulales bacterium | reverse complement strand
GCGGTGGCGCGGGCGACTTGCTGATTCAGCGTCGCAGACTTGCGCAGCAGAACCGCGGCATAGGGCGTGGGGGTCAGATTGCTGGGAATGCTTTCATTAAGCAGGCTGCGATAATCGGTCAGGCCCCGCATGTTCCAGTGAACATGTTCGACCGTATCCAGAGCGGTTACCGGTTTGTTGACGGCGATATTCTGGCCGTTGACGATAACTTCCAACGCCCCCAAAGCAAAACAATAGAACGGTTTCTCCTCCGTATCGCGATTCCACAGCCGTGTGGCCGTGACGCGAACGTAACGTCCCCTCACGCCCCTGGCTGGAAAAATCTGAGGAGTATAGGCAACCGGACCATAATCCTCGGCGGTGTGGTCGGCGACTATGCGCGGCGCGGTAAAGGCCGAATCATCAGCCGCTTCGATGCGGAAACGTACGGGAAAAGCAAAGCTTTTCATGTCGATCGGATTAGGCAGGCTGGCGGGATGAAGATTAATCTGATCGATATCGGTGGTTTGCTGCAAGTCGATCTGCACCCATTTTACGGTGTCCGCCTTTTCGGCCGGCGCGCTGTGGTACCCGCTGTATCTCCGACCGGGATTGGTCCACTCGAGCAAATAGTGGTGGGATGCAATCCAGGCACTGCGCCAATCCTGCGGCCGAAAGATGCCCATCGACCAATGTGCCGTTTCGCTCCAGGCGGAGGGCTGATCGTCAGCGTCCCACACTCGTACCCGCCAGAAGCAATGTTGCCGGGAAACCAGCAGCTTACCGTCATATTCAACATGAATCGACTGGTCGGAAGCTACTTTGCCGCTGTCCCACAAATCGGGTGAGTCGGCCTGAAGCGCCTCCGGCGTCGCAGCGACCTGTATCTGATAGCCGCGCTGATATTCCCCGCGGCGGTCGGCGGTGAACTGCCAGCTCAGCCGCGGCCGCTGGGCGTCGATACCCAGGGGATCAACCCGGTACTCACAACACAGATTAACAGGATGCATTGCACCCATCACAACCGATGTCAAAACCATAATTGCCCCTAAAGACAGGGAAAATATTGTTCGCTTCATCGTATTCCTTTCGCATGATTGGAAACACCTATGCTGACGTAACTTCCAGTCGATGAAGTGTACCTTGAAACGTATTTATCGGCAATTAATTATTGGGAAAAAAACCTGTTTGCCCCTCTTACGTGTGCGTTGACCAAAGGTGTCGAATCCGCCTTAGGCGGACCGCCTTGATTTTCCGTGATGCGGGCATCCTGCCCGCGTGCCTTTTTCGCGTCACAAACACGGTTGGAAATACGGAAGAACGCGGGCAGGGATGCCCGCGTCACGTTTGGGCAACACGCCCTTCAGGCAGTTATCGTTCGCGTAGTTCCTGAAATAACAATAAAATTTACCGGCCGGATGGATGGCCAATTTTCAGGCCAACCCCTTATCCCCCCCCCACCCCTCTTGGTGCGTATGGCCAATCCAGAAGGTCGGCCGGCAGCCTGAAAACAGCTCGGCGGAACCGGGCCGTAAAGAATTGCATGTTTTTACCTAAAAAACGACGTAACCTATTATATTTTCGATAATAAACAACAATTTGCGACATTAGGCGAATGTGTGCATAAACCCACCCACTGGGCGGTACAGGACTTGAACCTGTGGCCTCCTGCTTGTAAGGCAGGCGCTCT
>CAZOCV010000350.1:0-1673 GCA_964578395.1 uncultured Pirellulales bacterium | reverse complement strand
GGGGGCGGGCGATGATGGATGATGACCTGACGCACGAACAAACGCGCCAAATTATGGATGACATTATCGACCATGCCGCCCGCCTGCATGCCCAGAAGCTGAACAAGCAGGTGCTGACGGTCGATAACCATACCGATGGTGCTTACCTGCTGGAGCGGATGCGGCGGGAAAGGCATCCGCGATTGCACGAAGCGCAGCAATTATTGCAGCGCAATGGCGGCAATCGCAGCGGTAGCGGCATTGGCTGCGTCAGTTGGGATGGAACAGTATATCCGGATCAGTTCTGGCGGGATAAACCGCTGGGCAATATCACCACGACGCCGTTTTCAGCTATTTGGAGTGAAAAGAATGATGGTTTGCTAACTCAGTTGCGCCGTCGCAAAGAATGGCTGCGGGGACGATGCGCCACATGTCGTTTTCTGGATATTTGCAACGGAAATTTTCGAGCGCGGGCCGAGGCGGCGACGGGCGATATGTGGGCGCCCGATCCGGCGTGTTATCTGACGGATGAGGAAATTGCACCACGGTAAGTTGATAATGATGCCTCCTGAAATAACACCGTCACCTTTGACTTGTGGTCCCACGCCGCCGCGTGTTATCGCATGGGAACTTACTCGCCGATGCCGGTTGAAATGTCGGCATTGCCGGGCGGCCGCGGAAGATATCGTTTACCGGGATGAATTGACGACGGATGAGTGCCGGCGGCTGCTGGAAAACATCGCCGCGTTCGCCCGGCCGACGATGATCGTAACCGGCGGCGAACCTTTGTTACGCGAGGATGTGTTCGATATTATCGCGTTTGGCCATGAACGGGGCCTGCGGATAGTACTGGCGACGTGCGGAAACCTGCTCACGACGCAGGTCGTGGCGAAGTTAAAAGCGAGCGGCATAGAATGCGTTTCAATTTCGCTGGATGGCGCGTCAGCGCCGTCGCATGATGCCTTTCGCGGTGTTGCGGGGGCATTCGACGCGGCAATGAAAGGCATCGAGGCGTTAAAAGCCGGCGAACTGGCGTTTCAAATCAATACGACGCTAACAAAAGGAAATATCAATGAACTCCCGGCCTTGCTGGAATTGGCCAGACAACTGGGAGCAATAACATTTAATCCTTTTTTATTGGTTCCGACCGGCCGGGGAGAGACGCTCAAAAACATGGAACTAAGCCCGCAACAATATGAGGAAACTTTGCAATGGCTGGCGCATCAGCAGGCCAGAGGAGATATACCCATTCGCGTAACCTGTGCGCCGCATTATCAGCGAATTTTGCGTGAGCAGGGAGCGATAAAGCCGGGCGAGCGGCCGCAGGGCGGCTGCCTGGGCGGCAAGAGCTTTGTGTTTATTTCGCATACGGGAAAGGTACAAATATGCGGATTTTTGGAAACGGAAGCGGGGCGGCTGCGGGAGAATGGGTTCAACTTTGAGGCGATTTGGCGAGGGTCGCCTTTTTTACAGCAGATTCGTGATGTGGACGGGTATCACGGTAAGTGCGGATTATGCGAGTATCGGCGGGTTTGCGGCGGCTGCCGGGCGCGGGCCTATGCTATGACGGGGGACGTGCTGGCGGAGGAACCGTTTTGCACATATCAGCCGGGGCTTTGACTTTTTCCAGAGGGCGGGTATTCTAACGATATGAAGGATTGGCGCGCCAGCTTATTGACACTATTGCAAACGCG
>CAZOCV010000349.1:0-1750 GCA_964578395.1 uncultured Pirellulales bacterium | reverse complement strand
GTTATGTCTCGCTTCAGCCGCAGCGGCCGTTTTCTGCTTGTTTTAAAAGCCGGAATGTTGTATCATTTACTTCGTTATAAATTCACTGCCGTAAAATACAGATGCCATTTTACGGGCATCAAAAACTTTCAGGAATACAGGAAAAATAGTGTAAAACCAGTTTTGGTTATTATCACAGGAGGAAGAAAACATGAAACGTACAGCATTATTGTTGCCGGTGTTGATGTTAAGCATGACGCTGATAGCCGGGGCGGATGATTATTACTGGATCGATCCGGCCGGAGGCGAACTGGGGGATGCAACAAAATGATTACGTCTATTTTAACCTGCCGAACACTTACACGGTTTGGCTGGTTGATTCCTACACCCACGACCGCATGATTGTCGATGGTTCCGATCTGACGTTGGACCTCAACGGGTATGAATATACTTTGGACTCGACGAACGATTACAACCAGGCGGCCATTATCGGCGACTTCGCCGAGGGTTCCGTAACCGTGCGGGAAGGAACGGTTATTAGCCATGATTTATTTATGGCCTGGAATGGCGATGATTCGGTTGGCCGGCTGGACCTGAGCGGTTGGGATGCCGCATGGGTGGGTTTGGATTGGGACTTTTACGGTTTTTATTATGGCTGCTCCGGCGACGCCCAGGTCAGCGTAACTGACAATGCCTATCTGTTACACGGGCACGGCCAGAGCGGTATTTGGGAGCAAGGCGTTGCTTTGTTTAATATCGACGGCGCGGATAGCGAATGGTGTGTGGGCGGGGCTTTCGAGATGTCGGCCTACGGTAAAACGACCGCCAATGTCAGCAATGGCGGCACGATACGCATGGGATATTTGACCATGGCGACGTTCCGCGGCTCGGAAGCGGCCATTAATGTAACCGGCACGAGCCATGAAACGGAACTAGCCATCGAAAACGACTGGCTGGACCCTGTGAGCCTTTTTATCGGCAAGTCCGGCAAGGCCGCAATCAACCTGTATGGCTCCAAGCTGCTTCATTCGGGCAACACGGTAATTGCCGAGAAAAGCGGCGGCGAAGGCGAACTGAATATCTACGACGGTTCCTGGGCGGATTGCCAGGGTTCCATCGCCGTGGGCGGTTCGCTGGAACAGGCCGGCGGACAGGGACAGATTTATCTGTATGACGATCCTTACAACAGTGTTTTTGCCGACCTCTCCTGCGCCCTTACGCCAGGGCAATATCTGGTTGTCTGGCCGGAAGGCACGATTCATATGGATGGCGGTGAAATCAGTACGGAATACGCCGCCGGGCAGGCCAACCCCATCAATCTGCAAGGCGGAACCTTGAAAGGCTGGGGCTGGATTCGCGCCCACATAAATAATGTTGGCGGACGGGTGATGCCCGGCGCCCACGGCAGCGGTTATGATGACTGGAAGCTCATGTACATCAGCTACAACTACAGTCAGGACGCGGACGCCGCGCTGAGGATTCCCATCGGCGGCCCCAGCAGCGGCGGGTGGAGCTACTGGAATTACGGCGGGATGAACGTGGCGGGCCAGGTATCCCTTGACGGTTTTCTGGATGTGGACCTTTGGGACAATTATCAACCGGCCTCGACCGAAGAATATGTCATTGTCGAGGCGGCTTCGATCAGCGGCCAGTTTATCAATGCGGCTTCGCAATATGTCTTCGAAGGCGGCACGTTTGATGTGGTCTATGAATCGAGCCGCGTGATTCTGAAGAATTTTTCCGCCACACCGCGGTGTACGGCCTATCCGCA
>CAZOCV010000348.1:0-1799 GCA_964578395.1 uncultured Pirellulales bacterium | reverse complement strand
GGCAGGTCATTTTTCATAAAACAGTTCCGCCTGGCTGAGGATATCTGGGCGCAGGTATTTGCTCAGGGCGTCGGGGGTGACCAGATCGACGGTGCGGCTGACGGCATGGGAGAGGCTTCGTTGCAGTTGGGCCAATTTGAAAAAGCCTACATGTGCTTGAGGATAAAACTCAACCAATACATCCACATCGCTGTCCGGGCGGTCATCTCCGCGGGCAGCGGAGCCGAAGAGAGCCAGGGATTTTACATCCTCACCGCCGGGTGATTGCCGGAGGGCATCGATAAGCAATTGTTTTAGCGTTAATTTATCCATGCCGGGAGTATAAGGGAAAAAGTTGCCCCAATCAACCCCGGATATGGGGAACATCCACAGTTGCGGAGGATGTTCGTTGAAATCTTGGGCGAGGCGCCTAAGCCACCAGGGAATCTTGGACGAGACGCCTAAGCCACATGGGGGATTACTTGCCGGCGCGGGCGATGTTGGCTATGGCAGGGGGGCAAACGCCGAAGACGTGCTGATTCAAATCGGCGAAACCGGCATTGGTGAGCAGCATTTGGAAGCGCTGGGCGGAGCAGTGGTGAACGTGTTTTTCCACCCGCTCGACGCAGATATCGAAGACGAATCCGCCGATGACGTTGTCGCGGTAGCCGTCGATGAGCATCAGGCGGCCGTCGGGCCTGAGCACCCGCCGCATTTCGGCGACGGCGCGGTCCTGGTGGGGGTAATGGTGGAAGGAGTTGCAGCAGGTCAGCACGTCGAAGGTGTTGTCGTCGAAGGGGAGATTTTCGGCGTCGCCCACGACGAAACTAAGCTTATTGCCGGCGTTTGTTCGAATGACTTTTTCATTGGCCTTGGCAATCATATTTTCGGACATATCGAGGCCTGTATAGCGGCCCAAGCCGGAAAGCGTCATGCCCATCATGCCCAGGGTGCCGGTGCCGCAGCCGACGTCGAGGAGTCGGTAGTTATTCAGCCCGCGGCGCTGCCAGTGCCGCAGTTCCGTCAGCACCCGTCGGTAGCAGGGATGGAACAACAGCACGTTAATAATATCGCGGTCGTAGTGTTCCGCCCAGCGATGAAAGTGTTCATTGGCGGCCTGTTTCCATTGATGGTCCTGTTGCACATTTATGCTCCCGCTGCGGTGTCGGTATTATTGCCAACCCGCAACGGGAGCATTTTACCTGAATTCCGTATGGCCGGCAAGCGGGCAGGTTATATCTTTGTATCCGCCCGGTCGCCGAAGTAGCCGGTCAGGGTGTATTCGAAGGTTTTTTCCTCGCCGGGCTGGAGGGTCACGACAAATTTCACGCGCTGGGTTTCCAGCTTTTCAAACTCGCCGAAGTCGCCGGATTTGGTCAGTTCCCAGCGGGGGGCGTCGAAGTTGCGGCGGATATCAACCTTGGCCGCGACGGGACGAGTATTGCGGACCTTGATCCGCCAGGTGGTGGTTTCATCCCAGCCGGTGATGCGGTCCTTGCGGTCGTAATTGTGGTTGCTGGTGGCGTAGGCCATGAGCTTCGGCTCGACGATAATGTCCTGCACGGGGCCGAGGTTCAATTCGACATCTTCCTCGACGGGGATGTATTTGAAGTCGCTCTGGCCCTGGTAGCTCAACTGGCCATCCTTGAGGCCGCGATAGACGCGGAGCATGCCGCCGGGGATAGGCGTTTGGCCGAGCTTGTGGTCCTCATCGTTTTTGAAGCTCAAAAATCGCACGACCTGCGGGCCGTAGCGCTCTTCCTCGTATTTATAGAGGTTTACTACCGGGACATCGGCGGCGTCGAAACTGGGCAACCGTT
>CAZOCV010000347.1:0-1801 GCA_964578395.1 uncultured Pirellulales bacterium | reverse complement strand
GATTAACAGGATGAACAAGATTTTTAGTGATAATTCGTGTGAATTCGTGGCAAAGATATTTTAGACGCTGATTGCACAGATGAACGCTGATTACAATTATTCTTTTATCGGCTCGGCGGCCAGACGCCAGCCGGCGCGGACCATGTCGGCCAGGACGATGTAGGAGATATAGGGCTTGCCATAGCGGCAGGTGGCGGCGTATTGGTAGTCGGCCACGAAGGCATCGAAAATCGGCTTGAGGTCATCGGGCAAACTGTTGCGGGCGTCTTCGTGCTTGGGGCTGCGGGGTTTTGTCATTCGTTTGGTCCCTCCAGGCGTTTAATTTCCCGATCAAAGTCCGAAATATAATCGGCATCCTGTTTTTTACGGAACTTTTCGTATTGCTGCTCCGCCTTAAGCTTTGCCTCCAGGGCGCTGATCTTGCCGCCATCCTTCAGGATGGGATAGTTGGACAATTCCAGAAAGCCGTGCAGGAAACCCACCCAATCCTCCATTTTCATCAAAATGCCGCGCTGCGCCCGGTTTTCGGCCAGGTCCAGGTAGGCCGACACGATACGATTGAGTTCCTGAATATGCTTTTCGTTCAGATAATTCTTCGCCACGGAGATATCGGATTTGAGCACTTTCCCCTCCGGCGCCTGCTTCCAGGTGGTCAGGCCCATGTGGGGCAGGGCCGCGTCCGCCGAGGCGTAGATGATCTCCGCCGCCGTCTTGCCGGTGATGGCCCAGTGCAGCTTGTTCTGGACGGTCGCAAAAAACTCCCGCGTGATGGGAGCATCCTTGTCATAATCCACCGAAAGGGCGTAGATATCGGTAATCTTCTGATAGAACCGCCGTTCGCTGGCCCGAATCTCCCGGATTCGCTCGAGCAGTTCCTCGAAGTAGTCCTTGCCGAACAGCGTTTTGCCCTGCTTGAGGCGCTCATCATCCAGCACGAACCCCTTGATAATAAACGATTTAAGCGTTTGCGTGGCCCAGATGCGAAATTGCGTCGCCTGATAGCTGTTGACGCGGTAGCCTACCGCGATAATGGCGTCGAGATTATAGTATTCCATATTGCGGCGAACCCGCCGGCCGCCCTCAATCTGAACTGTTTCCAAAATGGAAACGGTTGCCTCTCTGGGTAATTCCCCGGTTTCGTAGATATTGGACAGGTGCTTGCTGATGGCGGGCGTCTCCACCCCGAACAACTCCGCTATCGCCTTCTGCGTCAGCCACAGGGTTTCACCCTGCAGCAGGCATTGGACCTGAACCACACCGTCCTGGGACCGGTACAGGGCAATCTCGCCCCGGTCCGGCTCACGGCCGCCGTTTTGAGATTTCGGTTTCCGCGTCATCGGTGCTCCTCCGGCCCCCGGCGGCGGGCGTCTTCATGTTTGGGGCTGCGGGTTGGTGTCATGATGATTTCTCTTCAACCAAGGCAATTTCTTCGTCCGTCAGGCCGTAAAGCTGATACACCCATTGATCAATCTCATGCTCCCAATGGCTCACATCCGCCCTGGGAGGATTCTCTTTGGCGGCCATTATCTGCTGGACCCATTTTTCGATGGGTTTTTGCTTTGCGGCGGAAATGCCAGGTATGGGAATATCTTCAACATATTGCCGAATAAATCTCAAAAATCCTCCGCGGATTGTATTGCTAACCTTGCTATAAAACCAGAAAATCAATGTTGAGTTCAATAAACCCAGAAGCCATTTTTCGGTAGTGGGCAAGATATAAGAAGTATTAAGAAGGTAATGCTTCTCGGTATCCCAGGCAAATTCCGAATTTTGGGCAATATCTGGAAATACAATCTTCGTT
>CAZOCV010000346.1:0-1803 GCA_964578395.1 uncultured Pirellulales bacterium | reverse complement strand
AGCCCGTTGGGAGTTGGGCCTTCAGGCTGGCCGTTTGCCCACGTCGCCCGCACATTAAAAACGGCCAAGCTAAAGCTTGAACTCCGAACGTGGATTTCCGAACGCGATGCACAAAACACACTCACTCGTACTTAATAACATAAAACTTATTTACCGCGAAGATCACGAAGGACACGAAGAAGTACAAACAGGGCATTTAACTTCGTGACCTTCGTGTTCTTCGTGGTGAATTCATTTCTTATAGTTGCCGGGTGCCATGCTCACACTCGCGTGAGTATGTCTTAAGTCTTGAAGAGCGGGCTGCGGGCGCCATTGTCGCGGTAGGGTGGGTCTCTGACCCACCGCGAAACGGACAAGCGATTCGGTGGGTCACAGACCCACACTTGCTTGGTTAAAAATCGCAACCGGGACGATTGGGCTACAGTAATTTTTTCAGCGCTTCGAGCAGGCGGTCGATGTCGTCGGAGCCGTTGTACCCCTGGACGGACACCCGGATGAGCTTGCGGCCGCTCCAGTCCATCAGCGGCACTTCCACCTGAAAATCGTCGTACAACCGTTCCTTGAGCCGGTCAATGTCGGTTTCGGCGGGCAGCGGGGCGGTGAACATCTGCACGAACCACTCGTCGGCCGGAGAGTGCAGCGGGGTCAGACCCGTCAGTTCGCAGATTCGCGCCTGGGCCTCGACCGCCAGCCGGTGGCAGCGTTCCCGCACGCTGGGCCAGTCGTGGTCCGCCTGAAACTGTATCGCCGCCGGCGTCGCCAGAAACGCCGCGATGTCCCGCGTGCCCACCCATTCGTTATCGTCGATAAACGGCAGGCCGCCGGCGCCTTTGAGATCCTTGCCCCACGACACCACCAGCGGCTTGAGCCGCTTTTGGGCTTCGGGCCGGGCGTACAGAAACCCCGCGCCCTTGGGGGCCATGAGCCATTTATGCAGATTGCCGCCGTAAAAGTCGGCGCCTAGCGCGTCGAGGTTCAGTGGAATTTGTCCGGGGGTGTGCGCGCCGTCGATGACGGTGATTATTCCTTTTTGCCGCGCGCGGGCGATAATTTCCTCCACCGGTAACACCAGCGCCGTCGGCGACGTGATGTGGCTGATGCTGATAACGCGGGTTCGGTCGGTGACGCCCTTCCAGAATTCATCCGCGACGGACATTTTATCTTTGAGGGGAATAGTTAGTTTCTGCCGGATGTAGGCAAAGCCCCGTTCGCCGGCCAGATAACTCCACATGCGGTCGATGGCCCCGTATTCATGCGGCGTGGAGAGCACCTCGTCTCCCGGCCCCAGCGCCAGCGACCGCGCCGCCATATTCATGGCGATGGTGGCATTCTGCACATAGACGATATTCTCTGCGGCCGTACCCACGTATTTGGCCAGCACGCTCCGTGCGTCCTGCATCAGTCGATTATGCCGCCGACCGAGAAACTCCACCGGCTGGCGCTCCAGCTCCAGTTGCCAATTCTGGTATGCCTCGAACACCGGCCGCGGCGTCGCCCCGAAAGACCCGTGATTCAAAAACGTTATCCCGGGCTTGAAAAGAAACAAACTTTTTATATTTTCTGCGTTTAACATATTCGTTCAGAGTTCAGCCTTCAGGCTGGCCTTTTTTGCATCACATCACCGTTTTCGATAAGGTCAAGCCCAAGCTTGAACCCCAAACAGGCTTTGTGCAACAGGAACTAATTAAACGCGGAAACCGCCGTTTTGTCAATCATCCAGTTTAGCATGTCCCCGCTTGTGATTATAAGTGGCTTGGGCGTCCCGCCCAAGATTCAGACGAAAAAACGCTCGTAGCAAAATCA
>CAZOCV010000345.1:0-1826 GCA_964578395.1 uncultured Pirellulales bacterium | reverse complement strand
AGCCGGACTTCAATAAGATTATCGAGATCAAGGAGCGGGAAAAGAAGCGCGTCGAGATATTCATGAACCAGATCGACCAGCGAGAAAAGACGCTGGTGTTCTGTGCTACCCAGGATCACGCCCTCGCCGTCCGCGACCTGATTAACCAGATGAAAACCATCGCTGACCCCAACTATTGCCAGCGGGTCACCGCCAATGATGGAGCCTTGGGCGAGCAGCACCTCCGCGATTTCCAGGATAACGAAAAGACCATCCCGACCATCCTGACCACCTCGCAGAAGCTCTCCACCGGCGTTGACGCCCGTAACATCCGCAACATCGTGCTGATGCGGCCGATTAATTCCATCATCGAATTCAAGCAGATCATCGGGCGCGGCACCCGGCTGTATGAGGGTAAGGACTATTTCACCATTTATGATTTCGTCAAGGCCCATCACCACTTTAACGACCCGGAATGGGATGGCGAACCGCTCGAACCGGAGCCGTGCCCCGAATGCGGCTGTTATCCCTGCATCTGTGAAACCCCGCCTCCGCGTCCCTGCCCCGAATGCGGCCAACGACCTTGCGTATGTCCCAAGGAACGCTGTCCCGTTTGCGGCCGCTTGCATTGTATCTGTAAAAAAAAGAAACGGGCCAAGGTCAAACTCGCTGACGGCAAGGAACGCACGATTCAGCACATGATGTCAACCACCTTCTGGCATCCCGACGGCGCGCCCATGTCCGCCCAGCAGTTCATGGAACTGCTCTTTGGCAAACTCCCCGAGTTCTTTAAGGATGAAGACCAGCTCCGCACGATCTGGAGCGCCCCCGATACCCGTAAAAAGCTGCTCACCGGCCTGGCGGAAAAAGGCTTCGGCCACGAACAGTTAACCGAAATGCAAAAAATAATCGACGCCGAAAAAAGCGATATTTTTGATGTCCTCGCTTATGTCGCCTATGCCCTTCCCCCCATCACTCGCCAGCAGCGTGCTGAACAAGCCCGTATTAATATCAGTACGAACTTCGACGCCAAACAACAAGCCTTTCTCGACTTCGTCCTCTCCCACTACATCACGGTCGGCGTTGAGGAATTGGATGGCGACAAACTCACGCCGCTGCTTCGGCTGAAATACGCTGACTCCATCGCCGACGCCATCGCCGATTTGGGCGCTCCCAACGAAATAAATAAAGTATTTTCCGGCTTCCAGAAATACCTGTACCAGAAACAATCCGTCGCATAATAAGCAGGAGTGCATCGGCATTAATCTGCGCCATCTGCGGATAAAGTTCTTTTTTCTTCGTGTTTTTCCGGCTTCGTTCCGCCTGAGGCGGACTACGCCGCGACAAAAAATCCGTGGTTACATAGAAAAATTAAAAATAAAATATCAAAAAGCAAAATGACAAAGCAAATATCAAAAGTTAATCAGCGCCCATCGGCGGAAATCTGTGGCTAAAATTTCTGCCACGAATTATCACGAATTTTCACTAATAATCTTGTTCATCCTGTTAATCCTGTCAAATAATAGAATCAAGAAGCAAGAAGTTAGAAGTAAGAATAAAATCCATGAAATCCGCGCCATCCGCGGTTAAAATATTTTTGCGATCTTTGCGGCTAATGAATTATCGGCCGTTTCTTTCGTCTATTTTGTGTTTTTCGTGGTTCCGTCTTCGTCTTCGACTACGCCGCGATGCAAATATTTCTTTGCCACGAATTTTCACAAATATGAATAATTTTCATCTCTCAGGGGCTTGAATTTTTAATCATTCGTGCCCATTAGTGGCTGAAAATCTATATCTTGCTGTCCCGGCGGCGGTTGCAGCGGTTTTGCGTATTTTGCGTCCGATAA
>CAZOCV010000344.1:0-1838 GCA_964578395.1 uncultured Pirellulales bacterium | reverse complement strand
GATTTGCTGCTGCTGGCTGATGACTGGCTTTGGCCATAGTCCAAAGCCCGCGATGAGAAGCGCGGATTCATTTATAGCAGGCGGCCGTAACATGCTCACGCCAGCGTGAGCATGGCACCTGGCGCGGGCAGTCAGCCTTAGGCGGGCGCGTTACGATGGCGGGCATGGCCCGCCCTACTGGGGATTCAGTGCCTGGGATAGCTCCACAAATTGTTCCGGCGAGAGGGTTTCGCCGCGGGCGTTGGGGTCGATATTGAGTCGCAGGAGGATGTCCGGCCAGGCGGGGGGGGCGGCATCCTTCAAAAGCGTGCTGATTTTCTTGCGGCGGTTGCCCAGCAGCCGTTGCACCAGGTCGCGCAAGCGGCGGGGGTCGCCCAGTCGCTGCCATTGGTCGGGGTTCCACTGCCAGGCGATCATGGCCGAATGCACCTGTGGGGCGGGCCAGAAGGCCTGGGGTTTGATGGTGCGCAGCACATGCACATCGCCGGCGGCCTGAAGCAGGATGCTCAGCAGGCCATAATCCTTCGTGCCCGGTTCGGCGACTATCCGCTGGGCGACTTCCTTTTGCACCGTTACGAAAATGCCATCCGGCCGCGTCGCCTCCTCGCCCAGCAGTAAATTTATCATCAGCGGCGCCGCCGCCTGATAGGGCAGGTTCGCCGCCAGCACCAGACGTCCGGAATGTGTCTGCCGCGCCTGGCGAATGGCCTCCAGTACATCGCCATTGAGACGATTCTTGTTTTCCAGCACATCGACGTTAAAAAGATGAACGTTGTTATATTCGGCCAGTTCCCCGCGGGCGATGGCCGCCAGCACCGGGTCGATTTCCACGGCGATGACCGCTCCCGCCCGCTGGGCCAGCAATTGCGTGAATGAACCCGTGCCGGGGCCGACTTCCAGGGCCACATCGTCGGGGCCAAGGCCGGCGGCATCGGCCAATACCTTCAACAGGTTAATATCGATGAGAAAGTTCTGCCCCCACTTGTGCCGCGGGTGCGTTCCGGCCGCCGCCAGCAATTGTTCTATCTGTGTTTTCGTATGCGGCATAAGAGAAAGATATAAGATAAAAATGCAAAAATCAAAATGACAAAGTAAAAAGTAAAATTAAAACTTCGTGACCTTCAGGCTTCGTTCCACCTGAGGCGGATTACGCCGTGACAAGTCGTGTTCTTCGTGATAAAAATTGTTTTAGGTTTTATCTGCGCAAATCTGCGTAATCTGCGGATAAAATAAAATAAACTGTGCCTATGTTCGCTTGCAACGCTTAAGAATCTTGCGCTCCGCCATATCGCAGGCGAGGTTAATGGCGGCCATCATGGAATCCGGCCGGGCCTTGTTGCGCCCGGCAATGTCGAAAGCTGTACCGTGGTCAGGGCAGGTGCGGATGATGGGCAGGCCGACGGTGACATTGACGGCCTTGTCGAATGCCAGCATTTTAATCGGTATCAGCCCCTGATCGTGGTACATCGCCACGATGCAGTCAAACCGCCCATCCAGCGCCTGATGAAACAGCGTGTCGGCCGGATACGGACCGCTGACGTCGATGCCCGCTTCCTGGGCCATAAGTATCGCCGGGGCGATGATACGCTGCTCCTCGTCGCCGAACTTGCCCGCCTCGCCTGCGTGAGGGTTTAGTGCGGCGACGGCGATTTTAGGCTCTTCGATGCCGAACCAGTCCTTCAGAGCTTCGTTGGCCAAATCCACGGCGTCGAAAATCGTGCCGATTTTGAAACGGTGCCTTACCTCGAATAACGCCTCGTGAATCGTCGCCAGCACCACGCGGAACGGCCCGCCGACAAACAGCATCGCCGAACGTTTGGCCTTGCAGCGTTCGGTGA
>CAZOCV010000343.1:0-1869 GCA_964578395.1 uncultured Pirellulales bacterium | reverse complement strand
CGCGCAAGGTGAATGAGTTGGTATCGGAAATTGCCGCGGCCAGTCAGGAACAGGCTCAGGGCGTTTCCCAGGTGAACTCCGCTATGAGTCAGATGGACAAGGTCACGCAGCAGAACGCGGCCAACGCCGAAGAGTCCGCCGGTGCTGCCGAAGAATTAAGCACCCAGTCGCAGCGGATGAAGGCCATGGTCGATGAACTGGTCCGTCTGGTTGGCGGCGGATCGCTGAAAACGTTCCAGGAGTCATTCACAGTATCGTCTGGCGGAATGAGTCCTGTCGATACGGCGTATCATCATATCGCCCAAAGCGGCCGCAAGGAAACGCACGAAGCCGCACTGCCTTTGTCGGAATAAGGCATATAAATGATTCGATAACCGGCCGGGACATCCTGTTTTGCGGGAGTCCCGGCCGTTTTTTTTGCCTCTACTTATATAAACCGTTTGCGCCGGTTTCATGGAAATCGTTATTGAGCGGGACGAAAGACCAGTAATGCTCGAGTTATAGGACTTGCTCTTTATTCGGAATAAGCATCATATTTGGTTTTTCGCGGTATTCTGGTGGGGAAAGAGGAAATTCCTCCATATGTATTTTTTTTCTAAACCGGCCATTGATGCCGGTCGATAGCATTGCATGGCGGTACATCGGGCCTCTTGGTGAGGCCAGGGAAGGGCGATGCGGCTTACGGGAACGATTTTTTGCAGACTGTATTTATCAGGAGTATCGTTATGTTCAAAAACATGAAACTCTCCAGCAAGATTGCCTTTGGTTTTGGAGCTTTACTGGCGGTACTGGCGGTTGTGGGCGTACTGGGATGGGTGGTCCTGGCCCAGGTGAAGCAAACCGTTGGCTTGGCGGAAGAGGCTCAGGAAAATGCCAAGTCGCTGCTTTACGTGCGGTGTGACGAAAAGGATTTCTCCATCTATGGCTTTGAAAAACAGGGCAACGACACCAAAGACAGTGTGCAGAAGTGGCAGGAACGGCTTGCCGGTCTTCGAGAAGGTCTCAATACCCTGTCCAATACCGAAGGCATGGAAAACGATGATGTTGAGCTGACCCGATCGGTTCTGACCCAGTTGGATGGTTATGAAAAAACCTTCGGTTCCATGGTCGAGTCCAACAAGATGCGGGATGAAGCATTTCAATCATGGGGCAAGCTGGGCTGGAATATTACCGGCGTCGTCGGTAATGCCATTGATACGGTTATCAATCCGGCCATGGAGCAGGCGCGGCAGGCGAAAAACGCCGAAGCCCTGAGCCGCTGGGCCGCTATCGAAAAGAGTATGAATGAGAAGGTTATCAATAATTTTCTGACCTTGCGCATTACGGCCATCTATCTGGTTGCCACCAACGCCGATGCGCAATGGGAAGCCTATAACCAGCAACTGGTCAAGATGAATGAAAACCTGAGCAGTTGGAAGAAAGATGTTCAGGGAGAGGCCGCTCTCGAAAAAGCCGCTGATGAGATTGCCCAAAACCTTACCGATTATCAGGTGGCCGGCCAGCGGTTTTATGATGGCGTCCAGCTCAAACGCAAGACGAATACCGACCTGCACGCCGCGGCGGAAAGTATGGTGGCCACCCAGAAACAACTGGGCGAGCAGCTTACGGCAAAAATGACGTCGTTTATGGCTTTTTCCAATCTTCTTTCCATCATCCTTACCGGCGTGGGTATCGGTCTGGGAGTGGTGCTGGCGTGGGTGATTACCCGTTCGATTACCAAGCCGATTAATCGTATTATCGATGGCCTCAACGACGGCGCCGAGCAGGTGACGGCGGCCTCCGGCCAGGTCTCCAGCGCGTCGCAGTCGCTGGCCGAAGGGGCCACCGAGCAGGCGGCCGGTCTGGAAGAGACCAGTTCCAGCCTGGAAG
>CAZOCV010000342.1:0-1870 GCA_964578395.1 uncultured Pirellulales bacterium | reverse complement strand
TTAGATGAATCGGGCTGGCGCTCCGATTGTCGGCGTACCGAATATCACGAAACTGAGGGCCAGCGACGTCGGCGTGAGAGGGGCAGGAATAAACAACGCGCGGTAAATAGGCCATTATCGTAATGGCGGCCGCATAATTTTATTTTACCCGTAAATAGGTCGTTATCGGCAGCGGGGGAAACGGATGAATAACCATGTTTCACAAAAAAAACACTGATGAAAATTATCCTCATTTAAGTCAAGGATTGCGTGCGGCCATAGTGCCAATCAAGACCGCGCCAGAGTTGGTTGCCATCGACGCAAAGATGAAAGCGGCCAAACTCCAGATTGCCGAAATTGAGGAGCAACTAAAACGAGTTAGCTATCAGGCTCAATTCGAGGGGCCATCCGCAGCACTTGATGAAAAGACAGCAAGCGCCAATTATTTGGCCGATGGAACCTTGCCCAGCCGCGATACGACAACGCCTACCGTATCGCTTGAGGCCGACCGGCTGCATTGTGACCGGCGGATATTAAACCGGGCGCTCGATGTTTTGGAAAGTCGGCGTCAAAAAATTTATATTGAACTAATTATGCAGCGATGTCGAGAGCTTAGTCCGCTGGTTGTTCGTGAGCTTGCCGGACCGGCGCTGGAGTCGGCAAAGGTTTGTATCGCACGGCTTACAGCATTGCGTGAACTGTATTCCCTTTTAAGTCATTTTGGCATGAGCACGGTTTACCGGTCCAGCATTTTGCAGGGATTGCCTTGCGAGACAGAAGCGATTGCCGCCTTAAAGCGGTTTGTGGAATATAAAGAAACGGCGTTAACGCCGAAGAAAGAGGCTTAATATGAAAGTTTATAATTTACAAGATGAACGATTGGCCGGGGCCTACGAGAGCTTGGAGCGATTCCTTGCCCGCGAAAAAAGCAAATATCAGCAGGTGATTGATGCGTCCGAGGCGGAACTTCGTACCGAACCGAACCGGCCAAAATTGCAGCTTGAAACCGCAATCCGTGAGGCGCGGACGGCGCTGGAACAGTTGCAAAAGCAACACGACGATTCGTTACTGGCGGCGTGGGCCAAAGACCACAATTTTGAGTCTAAGTCCGGTAAGGTTGCCATTGTCGAACGGCGAAACCAATGGGACGGCGACTTCGAGAACACGCCGCAACAATCCGCCTCCGCGACGATGCGGAAGGCGCTGGCCGTCAATGCGCCGACGCCCGCGGTCAAACGCCAGACCGATGACAGAAAAGTCATTTGTGGCTATGCTGCTGTCACCGGCATTTGGTCGGATTTGGGTTGCTTCGATGAACGGATATCTTCGGGCGCCTTTGCGGAACCGCTGCAAAACCACGACGATGTCCGATGCCTTGGCAACCATGATTGTAATCTAATTTACGGCAGAACATCGGCGGGCACTTTAAAGCTAAAGGAAACCTCCGACGGTTTGTATTATGAATGCACACCCGATATGCGCGATACTGATGTTCAGAATGCTATTTATCGAATTCAAAACGGGTGCTGGAGCGGATGTAGTTTTTCCTTCATCGTCGGAACCGATGAAGGTGACGATATTTGGGATTTATCCGGGGTTTTTCCTAGACGCACAATCAAGCGTATTGTCCAGCTATTCGATGTTGGACCAGTAAGCTATCCAGCGCATCCAACAACCAGCGTTTATTTGCGGTCAGAATGCCAGCGCGATGCCAGCGGTTTTCTGGAGCCGTTATCGCGCGGCGAGGCGTTGCGGAAACGCCTGGAGGACACCGAGCGGCGGTTGGCGCAATATCGCCAATGCGAAGCTGCGTCCGAAAATTATTAACTCCGAGGTTTTTTCTTTCAGCGGCGGGCCGGGTTACCAATCGGCCTGGTCTGCCGTTTTTCGA
>CAZOCV010000341.1:0-1889 GCA_964578395.1 uncultured Pirellulales bacterium | reverse complement strand
GGATACGGCCCATCCGGCGCAGGGGATAGGTGCGGAAATCCCGGATACCGGCAATTTGCGCAAGAATCTGGGCGCGTACGGCGGTACGGCCAAAGCCAGCCGCACGCCGTTAAACTGGAGCGTAGGCTGCGATGTCAATAACGACGGTGTGGCCGATTTGCTGGAATGGAGCCTTCTGGCCGGACAGTGGCAGCAAACCGGTTCCGGCCTGATTAGCGACTTTGAAGGCAATGGCTCCGTAACGATTACCGATTTACTGTTATTGTGCGAGGACTGGCTGGGTGCGACCGGCTGGGCACAATAGCGTCTAACTTATTATTTAATAAGCAGATAAATACCCCCGCATCAATGCGGGGTATTTTTTTAGCTATCAAACGAAAGGCAACAGCGAAAAGTTTACGTTTTTTTGATAACACTGAAAGAAAACTGGATTTCTTTACGACATTGTGATAGATTAGATTAAGCGACCAGAAAAGTTGTTTGATGATGATGTGGGACATAAACCTGCCCCCCCCAAAAAACCGAACGGTTTCCCTCCGAACTGAAGTGCCGAGACATCGGGTTATAGGACGCGAATGCAATCATTGCAGTACGAATTAGCGGGTATATTTTTCCTATTCGCCGGTTCGTTGTAATGAGGCCTGATTTTTTAGCCGACTATTATAACTGTTTGTTATTTAAAGAGTTGTTGTATGAACCCCACGTGGTAATAGAGGTAATGAGGTTATGAAACATTTTTATCCGGTCTTATTGGCGTTGGTGGGCACGATGTTAATCTGGGCAACGGCGCCGGCGGCGGAAATTGAGTTAATGGTTGGGGGAGAAGTCCCCCAATATATTCAGGTTCCGGTCGATATATCCCAGGATGCTCAGGGGAATACCGTGGTAAGTTGTGAGGAGGCCGGTTCGTTCGCCCGGACGGGCCAGCCGGACCTTCCGGCCAAAACGCTGACCGTATTGCTGCCGCGCCATGTGCGCCCGGATACGGTTCAGGCGGAGCTTACCGGCGTGGTTTGGTCCACGATGGGAACAGATATTAATGTATTACCCGTGCCGCCGGCGGCGACGCGGGATGAAAACGGCCAGGAAATCATCGAATGGCCCACGGATCGGGACATCGTCGATGGCTATGACACAGGGGTGTACGATGCCGATGCTTTTTTCCCGGACATGAAACCGGAACTATCGCCTGTGGGCCAAATGCGCCAATACAATCTGGTCAGCGTGACGATTCCTTTGGCGCGATACAATCCGGTGACCGGCCAACTGGATGTTTTGGAAAGCGCTGAGGTTACGGTAAGTTATCAGCAGCGCGGCGCCAAGGGGAATCGCTGGGCGCAAATGAATTCCCATCGGCCGTCACGTTTCGCCCGCAAGTCGGTTCGGGAACTGGCGGTGAATTTTGCCGCGGCGGCAGGCGATTATGAAACCACAGCGGAAGGCGATACGGAAATTATGTCGCCATCCGCCGCCGACTCAATGGATACGATGGTTGAACCGGAAGGAGATGCGGCTGCCGCGATTGAAACCACCGGTTATGTCATCATCACGACCAACAGTATTGCCAACGCCTCCACCAGGCTGGATGATTTTGTCTCTCATAAACAATCATTGTATTACGACGTTCAGGTAATCACCGAATCCGATTACGGTTCCGGCACCGGTGATACGGCGGCGAATAATATTCGCGCCTGGCTGCAAAGTCATTATATCACCGACAATATCGAATACGTCCTCCTTATCGGTGATCCCGACCCTCTCAGCAGCAGTGCGCCGATGAAAATGACGTACCCCATTAACAGGCCTTTGGCGGAAGACCCCAGGGTACAGGAATATCCCACGGATTTGTATTATTCCGATTTGACCGGCAACTGGGATCTTGATGGCGA
>CAZOCV010000340.1:0-1905 GCA_964578395.1 uncultured Pirellulales bacterium | reverse complement strand
CTGCGTGTTTGGCCCGATGGCATCCCACCGATAGCGATTTTTCATCAAGGCCAGTGTTATCTGTCCTGGCGCCGATGCCGAGTCGGCATCCAGACTGGCAAATGTGGCAAACGCCCCAAGTTTTTTGGCCAGCAGCCGTGTAATTAAACCCGGTTCATCCATTGCCAGGGCAATCGCTTTTTGTCCCTGTGAACCGTACGCCCGCAGGATATCCAGTGCGGCGAAACTGTCCGCGATGGTTTTGGCTTTATAGGCGACCTTGACTACGCCGGGAACATGTCCGGCCATACGGAAAAGAATATCATCCAGATTTTCCGGCAAACCCTCGAAATTATGGTAGCTGAGTATCACCCGTTCCGGCGGCAGCGGCAGAAACTCGCCCAATTGCCGCCCGAATCGTTCCAGGGCCGCCAGTTCGACATCCACATAATCCGCCCCCACCCTGCAGGCCGCCGCCAGTATGTCTCGTAAAACGGCCTCAGCACCGGTGAATCGACCGCCTTCGCCGGCCGACCGGCAGGTTGCCAGCACCCGCAGGCCCTTTCCTTTGGCCTGTTCGACGGCCTGGGCCGCCAATTCGCCGGTCAGCTTTTCCAGGTAATCCAGCCGCAGTTCCACCATTTCCGCGCCTCCGGCCGCTGCCCGTGCAAGCTGCTCGCCGGCCTCCCGAAGCCCCGCCGCCGTAATGGGAACCGTAAGATACGTCATATTCAGAGCTTAACATTAACCTCCCGCCGCGGCCACTGAAAAATCTCTCGTCCTGACCCTTGACAGTTTGGCCGGTAATGACTATAACATTTCCCGATGCACCACTAGCTCAATTGGTAGAGCAGCGGACTCTTAATCCGCGGGTTTTAGGTTCGAGTCCTAAGTGGTGTAGTTAGCTCCGGTTGCGAAGGGTGTCGAGGGAGTTCTGCCCTCTATTTTCGCTGTCCCCACGGCGTATCTGGCACGATAAAACGCCCACATGCAGGATGCTCGTCACGAATTGGCGTCTTGGTTTACGTTTTTGCTTTAGCCGTTGTGTATAGACCGTAAGCCACAGCGATAATCAGAATAATTCCCGGCCAGGCGCCCAACGGGTTTTTAAGTACGGCCAGGATATCCGGCCTGCCGGTTAGCACAATCGGAATAGCCAGAAGTATTCCCATCAGGGCTTCACCGGTAATCAAGCCCGAGGCGAAAAGCAAACCGTGACGGTCGGCTCGTGTGACGGCATCTTTTGCCGCTTGTCGGCGGCGGTGATAAACTCTGAGAAGCTGATGAATGATGCCTCCCGCGATGATGGGCACTTCCAGTTCCAGCGGCAGATAAATGCCTATCGCTACGGCCAGCACCGGCATCCGAAAGGCACGGCCCCTTCGCTCCAGCCAGACATCCATAATGATAACCGCTACGGCCGCCGCCATGCCCACAAAAACATAATTCCAGGGCAATCCGCCGTGAAAAACGCCCTGGGCCACCGAGGAAATCAGGTTTGCCTGCGGGGCAATAAGAGCGTTGGCGGTCGCGGAAGAATGCCCGGCGAAGCCATACGCCTTATACAAAAGGGTCAGTACCGGCGCCATGACCAGTGCGGCCGAAAGTGTGCCGACGATCTGCATCACTTGTTGTTTCCAGGGGGTTGCTTTGACGATATATCCGGTTTTAAGGTCCTGCATATTATCGCCGGCGATGGCCGCCGCACAGCACACCACGCTGCCGATAATTATCGCCGCCGCCGGCCCGTTGGCCGCACCCTTGCCCATCAGCAGCACCAGCAGCAGCGCTGAGACCAAAACCGTGGCAATCGTTACACCCGATATGGGATTATTCGACGACCCCACCAGCCCGGCCATATACCCGGCCACAGCGGAAAACAAAAAACCCATGATGAGCATCGTCATCGCCATGGGCAGGGAAATG
>CAZOCV010000339.1:0-1911 GCA_964578395.1 uncultured Pirellulales bacterium | reverse complement strand
ACATGCGACACCCCGAAAAAGATAACTATCTTCCCCTGATAGAGTTGGCGCACGCTGAAGACCTCGGCGGCGGGGACGTAACTTCTGAAGCACTTATCCCCGAAGATCGCCGCGGCAGCGCGGAAATCATCTTCCGCGAAAAAGGCGTGCTGTGCGGCATGACAGTGGCGCATGACGTGCTGGCGTATTATGATAACCGCCTGAGCCTGGATCAGCAGGCCGCGGACGGGAACTTCATTAACGCCGGGCAATGCGTCGGTAAAGTCAGCGGGCCGCTGCGGTCGTTACTGGCGGCGGAACGGGTAATGCTCAACTTTCTCCAACGGCTGGGCGGTATCGCGTCTCTTACGGCGCAATATGTTCAGGCGGTACAGGGAACAAAAGCGGCCATTTGCGACACCCGCAAAACCACACCCGGCTGGCGGAGCCTGGAAAAATACGCCGTGCGCTGCGGCGGCGGCCGCAATCACCGACACGGCCTGTATGACGCCTGCCTGGTCAAGGATAATCATCTGGCGGCCCTCAAAAAAGGCTCTCTGGCGGCACAGCTCAGCGCGGCCATTGAGTTATTGCATCAGCAGAATCGCCGGCCCGATTTCATTCAGGTGGAAGTCGATACCCTGGAGCAACTGGAAGAAATTTTACCTGTTAAAGGCATTGACATTATTCTGCTGGATAACATGACGCCCGACCAGATGCGTCAGGCGGTGGTGCTGCGCAACCAGCGGGCCGGACACATCCAACTGGAAGCATCCGGCGGCGTCAACCTGTACACGGTGCGGGCGATTGCCGAAACCGGCGTGGAACGCATCTCCGTAGGCGCGCTGACGCACAGCGCCCGCTGTCTGGATATTTCGCTGGAGATGACCTGACCATGCCGGGGCGATTACTAACATTATTGCGGCGGCAGCGCGACCAGTGGCTGACGCTGGAGGCGTTGGCCGCAGCGCTGCACGCGGACCCCGCTGATATCATTCATCGCCTCAAGGCGCTGCTCGAACTGGGCCATCACATTCAGGAGCAGCCGCATCTTGGCTATCGCTGGACGGGCACGGAACCCGGCCTGACGGCGGACCGCATCACGTGCGGCCTGCAAACCCGGCGCATCGGCCGCGAAGTCATTGTTTTCGATACCACCGACAGCACCAACGATGTGGCGGCCCATTATGCCCGTGAAGGAAATTACGACGGCCTGGCGGTTTTTGCCGAACAGCAGCGCCGCGGCCGGGGAAGGTTACAACGCACCTGGCTGGCGACGAAGGGCAACAGCCTGCTGTGTTCCATCTTGCTGCACGAAAACGGCCGAATCGGCGGCCATTTTTCTCTGCTGGCGGGTTTGGCCGTGGCTGAAGCGGTGGACCGATGCTGCCGCACGCGCACGCGCATTAAATGGCCCAATGACGTCATGCTTGACGGACGAAAATTGGCCGGCATTCTCGTCGAATCGCAGCAAATCAAAAACACCACCGCGTATATTCTGGGCATTGGCGTCAACTGTCTGCAAACGCAGGATGATTTTCCGCCGGAATTGCGGCCGCGGGCGATTTCCCTCCGGCAAAGCGCCGGCGATACGGTGGATCGGCTCGAATTGGCGCAAACCCTGCTGGAAACCCTGGACGATTATCTGGAGCGTTTCCCCGCCGATGAGCCGGACACGCTGCATAACGCCTGGATAAGCCGCTGTGACGATATTGGACAGCGGCTGACGGTGCTTTGCGACGGGCGACGCTTTACCGGCAGAGTTATCGACGTGAACGCTCAGGCGGGATTGATTGTGCAGCTCGACGCCGGCCCGGTGCGCCTGTTCGACCCGGCAATTACGACCGTGGCGGTGGAATAAAAAGTCACATTAACATATTTTTCGGGGTAGGGTGGGTCTTCGACCCACCGATTTATTTTCGTTTCGCGGCG
>CAZOCV010000338.1:0-1913 GCA_964578395.1 uncultured Pirellulales bacterium | reverse complement strand
CGCTCCTCCAGTTCCGCCGCGATTCCCGCCAGGGCCGATTCAATGCGGTCTTCCGGCATGACATAATGCTGTGCGGGATACAGGAAATACTGCGATTCCTCGCTGAGCGTTTCGCCGCTGGTGGGATTGATGAGCGAGAGCTTTTCAATTTCATCGCCGAACATTTCCACCCGCAGGGCAAATTCCTCATAAGCCGGCCAAAGCTCCACCACATCGCCGCGCACTCGAAACGTGCCGCGCTCAAAACCGATGTCGTTGCGTTTGTAGAGCAGGTCGGTCATCCGCCGCAATAGTTCATCGCGGTCAGTCATTAATCCCACCCGCAGGGGGATGACAACCTTTTTATATTCGTCCGGCGACCCCAACCCGAAAATGCACGACACACTGGCGACGACGATAGTGTCCGGCCGGCTCAGCAGACTGGTCGTGGTACTCAGCCGCAGGCGGTCCAAGTCGTCATTGCGGCTGGCGTCTTTTTCAATATATATATCCCGCTGGGGGATATAGGCTTCCGGCTGATAGTAATCGTAATAGCTGACGAAGTATTCCACGCGGTTTTCCGGGAATAGCTCGCTGAATTCTTCGTAAAGCTGGGCCGCCAGGGTTTTGTTGTGGCTGATAACCAGTACGGGCTTTTGCACCCGCTGGGCGATATGGGCCATAGTGAAGGTCTTGCCCGACCCTGTCACGCCCATGAGCGTTTGGCAGCGTTTTTTCTCATTCAAGCCCGCCGCCAGCGCCGCTATCGCCTGCGGCTGGTCTCCGGCCGGCTCAAAATCGCTGATGACCTTAAATGACGCCATTACGGTTATGCTCGGTGTTCCATGTGTTCCATGTATTTCCTATTAATGTTTCTCGGAGACAGAAATTTATCCTGCGCGGGTAATTAATAGAAAACTCATGGAACTCATGGCACACGGCCTGGATTTCCTCAATACCGACGTAAATTCACTGCCGTTTCCGGCGGTTACCTGATTTATTACCTCATTCTAGGGCTGGTTTTATCGCTTGTCAAAGGCTTTGGCCATTCTCCGGTTATCTTCAACTCTCGCCGGGACAAGGGGTTGCGGTAATCCCGGTTATCCGTTAAAGTTGCCGTCCTGACGGCGGTAAAATGCCGGCCGTTTGTTTATAAAGGCGTCGAAAGGAGTTGTTATGAATCTGGTAACGGGCGGTACGGGTTTGCTGGGCAGCCATATCGTGGAAAAACTCGTGGAAGCAGGCCGGCCGGTGCGGGTTGCCGTGCGTGCCAGTTCCCGGACGGATTTTCTGGACAAGCTGGGCGTGGAAAAGGTTATCTGCGACCTGACTGATCCCGAAAGCTGCCGTAATGCCTGCCGCGGCGTCGAGGTGGTGTACCATTCCGCGGCGAGGGTAGGGGATTGGGGGCCGTGGCACGAATTCCAGCGGGATACCATCGACGCCACTGAAACCCTCGCTCGTGCCGCCCAGGCTTCGGGCGTGCGGCGATTTGTCCATATTTCCAGTATTTCCGCCTATGGCCACCCCAACGGCAAGAACCTCACGCTCGATGAAACGGCCGAACTGGGCTATAACGTCAATCGCTGGAGCTATTACACTCAGGCGAAAGTCGCTGTGGAAAAGCTGCTCTGGAAGATGCACCGGGAGGAAAAATTTCCGCTGACGGTGATTCGCCCCTCCTGGATTTACGGTCTGCGCGACCGCACCAGCATCGCCCGCCTGCACCGCATGATATCGACCGGCCGAATCAAAATCCTCGGCTCCGGCCATAACCGCCTCAATACCATTTACGCCGGTAATATCGCCGACGCCTGCCTGCTCGCCGCCGATAAGGATGTTGCCCTGGGCGAGGCTTATAATATCAGCAACGACGGCGAAATCACCCAACTGGAATATCTCAGTAAATGGGCAGATGCGTTCGGCTGCCCGCG
>CAZOCV010000337.1:0-1920 GCA_964578395.1 uncultured Pirellulales bacterium | reverse complement strand
TCACGCCGTCGGCCGGCCGCTGCTCTGAAGGTATCGGTTGGTTTTCAGGATGCACGACAATTCCCCAGCACAATTCCCTTTGTCCCCATAAACACAGAAGTATGCCCCCCATGCCTGTGATAATGGCTTTTCGGACGGCAAAACGCAATTTTCATTCGCCTTTGTGCAAAAAGTGGAAATATATTACCTTGCATTTTGCGTATCCAGCCTAAAATTCGGTTTTTTCTCATAATGACAACGATTTTCTTATTTTCCTCGAACGCGGTGCAGCGCGCCGATTAATTCGAAGGAGTAATTATCCGCCAGAAATTCAGGACAATATCCCGCCTGCGGCGTGACAACGTATATTTCCGTGCCTTGCGCCAGGGCGCTTTTTACGTTTTCCGCCGATAAATCCTCTGCTCCGGGCGTGCGGACATGGCCGGATACGACACGCACATCCGGCCGAATTTCCTTTGCTTCCTGCATGTATAATAGCGAATAAACGGTAGTATTATCCGCATAAATAATCGCTTCCGGCTCTACCTGTACCAAAGCGATTTGGGCGAAACATTCCGCGCTATGGTCGTTATGCTTCCAGGGTTGCAAAAAATAACGATAATCATCCCGGAACGGCAGTGTTCGCCTCGTTCCCAGGTGAATGCCCGCTTGTTTTGCCATCGCCGGGGCCGCCAGATAAGCCCCGACCGGCAGCAGCAATCCCACGACCAGGATAACTTTTATCCCCAGGCCATGCTTGTGCCGGAGGAATTCATGCGCTCCCAGCCCGATCAGCAATGCCAACATGGCGTAAAACGGCAGAAAAAAGGCGTACCGGTCCGGTACGGTATAGCGGAAAGCAAACGCGAAAAACAAAACGGTTAATCCCAAAACCATCCATCCCAGCCACCGCTGCGGCGCCAGCCGTCGAATGGCGAATATGCCTGGTATGACCAAAAGCAGGTTATACGTGGGAAAATTCATCAATAAAAACAGGATATTTTCTTTAATGATGCGCCCTGTAATGGCGGTATTCATCACATCGCCGTGATAGGAATTACCAAATAGCGCCGACGCCAGCGGCCCGGCGACATTGCCCTGCTCGATTATTTCTCGAAGGATTAGCATTTCGTAGGGCAAAGCGCCGATGATCCAGCATAACGCCATCACGCCGATATGCCGGACGGGCAATTGCCGCCGGCTTAGCAAATAGATGACCAGGACCACATAACACGCCGCGGGAATGCTTGCCAGCATGTGATTGGCAATCGCCAAACCGTTGAGCAGCGCCAGCAGATACAGCCAGAGATAATCTTGCGTGCGGCTGTAATGGAGTAAAACAATTAATTCTCCCAGCAGCAAGGCAAGGTACAGATTGTAGGTTTCCGGCAGGGCGGCATGTTGCCAGAACGTGTGCGATAACGCCAGACTGCCCGTCGCGATGATGGCCGGCCAAAGTTCCCTTAGCCAGGTGTAAACCAGCAGAAACAAATTCGCAGCCGCGATGGCGCCAAACAATGCTGACACGGTGTTGATGCGGAACGCCATATCGCCCGGCAAAACCTTTGTCCCCGCGATAGTCAGCCGATAAAATAGCGGATGCGCCAGCGCCAGCCCCAGCTTGCCTTCCATATCGCTGTGCATCACGCGATATTGAATCATGCCGCTGTCCTGCCATGCCGGCCCGCGCAGACAAGTCAACAGATATAACGCCGAGGCGATGACGAAAACCGTAAGCCACAACCGTCCGCTTTTGACGGCGCCAACAGACGGGTTCATTTCTTGCGGTTGAATAATACAAAATCCTCATTGTGGAGCGTCCGCCTCAGGCGGATTGCCCGCGACTGGAGCGAGCAATTTTATCTCAGGGTTGCGGTTCCGCGCCAATGTGGCCCAGTCCCGTTTGCATTTTTTCAATAAATGCCGAGGGTGAAGAATGCG
>CAZOCV010000336.1:0-1960 GCA_964578395.1 uncultured Pirellulales bacterium | reverse complement strand
TTTGCACCCGCCGCGGCGCCGGTTACGTGCTGGCCCGCTCCGACGACGCCGTGGAGACGCTGGTGCTTAATACGTTGCGGCGGATACGCTTGTTGCGCTGACAGGATAAGAATTATGGAATGGTTAACGCCCTTAACAGGACTCTATGCCGCGCTGATTGCGGTTCCGGCGCTATTGGTGCTGTATTTTCTCAAGCTCAAACGCCGGGAAATGCCTGTTTCCAGCACGCTGCTGTGGAAACGGGCGGTGCAGGATTTGCAGGTCAATGCGCCGTTTCAGCGGTTGCGAAAAAGCTTGCTGCTGCTGCTGCAATTTTTGGCGCTGGCGGCGGTGCTGGCGGCGCTGGCAGGGCCGGTGTTATCGCTGGCTTCAGGTGCGGGCCAGCGTCACGTTATTTTAATCGACCGCTCCGCCAGTATGCAGGCGGCGGATGTGTCGCCCAGTCGTCTGGAAGAGGCCAAGGCCCGGGCGCGGACGTTCGTGGCGTCGATGCGCGACCGCGGCATCTTTTCCACCGGCGATAATATCGACCAGGCGATGGTGATTGCCTTTGACCACCGGGCGCGGGTGATGTGCAATTTCACCGCCAACAAGGAGCAGCTTCGGGCCGCGATTGATGCGATTGCTCCCGGCGACGGCGGTTCACAACTGGACCAGGCGCTGGCGATGGCCCGTGCGTTCGCCCAGCCGGCCGGCGGCAATGGAAATGACCAATCACCGATCAATCCCGCTCAGATTTTGCTTTTCAGCGATGGGCAAATCAGCGATCTGGACACTCTGGCCGTCAATGATCAGGAAGTCGTATATCATCCCGTGGGCAAAACTGATGCGGTTAATATCGCGGTCGAAACCTGTCGGGCCAGGCGTTCTTTCGAGACCCCTGAAAATATCGACGTATTCGTCATGCTGGCCAATTATAGTCTCAGCGCTGTGACGTGTGAATTGCAGTTAAGCATGGATGATGTCGTACAGGCGGTGCGGCCGGTGGATATCCCCGCGGCCGCCGTGGAACAGCAGCTTCTGCCGGGGCAAACCACCATTAACTTTGCCCTGCGGCGGTCCGATGGCGCGGTTATTGAGGCCCGGCAACTGCACAAAGACGCTCTGGCCGACGATGACGCCGCGTGGACGATTCTGGAGCCGCCGCAACAACTTTCTGCACTGCTGGTCACCGATGGTAACGTGCCGCTGGAATCGGCGCTGCGCGCCTGTCCGCTGGCGCGTTTTGACATAATTAGCCTGGCGGATTTCACTCGTCAGGATACTAATGTGACCAAAGCGGCATCCTATGATGTTATCGTTATCGATGGCGCTTTGTCGGCGTCGCCGCCGGCGGGGCAATACCTGATTTTCGGCCCGCCGCCGGCGGATATCGGCGTAGGGGTGGGCGAGCAGGCGCAAAATCAGGTCATCATCGACTGGCGCTCGCAGCATCCGCTGCTGCACCATGTTAACCTCGGAAACTTTTTCACGCAGAAAGCTTGGCGGCTTACCCTGCCGCGCGAGGCCAAAGTGCTGGCCGAACTGAACGAAACCCCGGCGCTGGCGGAAGTGCGCCATCAGCGAAGCGTTTTCATTCTAGCTCCGTTTGACGTCATGGAAACCAACTGGCCGTTCGAGCCGGGCTTCGTCATGTTCTGTTACAACGCGATAAATTATCTGGGCACGCAGGTAAACGCCCGGTCCAGCCGCGACATGCTGGTCGGTGAGCCGCTGGTTACGGATGGGTTGCGGCCGGACGCCTGGTATCGGGTTTTCGGGCCGGGTGTTTCCCATCCCCTCGCGCAGGCCGATGCCGTCGGCAGTCTGCGTTTTCCGGAAACGGATCGCGTCGGCGTTTATCAGCTTCAAAGCGAGGAGGGCGGTGATTGGGAACGTATCTTCGCCGTTAATCTGGCCGACGTTCGGGAAAGCCGCCTCGCCCCGCGCGAAGAACTGCATTTTATCGGCGCATCGGTCA
>CAZOCV010000335.1:0-1999 GCA_964578395.1 uncultured Pirellulales bacterium | reverse complement strand
TTATTCAGCCCGGCGGCCCTGCTGGACGATACGGGGGCGGTGGTGGAGCGGTACGAGTACGACGCCTTCGGCCGGATTAAAGAGGCGAGGAATTCGGGGCGGTTTTTGTGGCGGGGGCCAGACGTTTTGACAAAAACGCGGAAAATGGCTAAGATGTGCGGATGAATGAACAGCCGACATCCTCCGGTTCTTATCGACGATTGCCGCCGTGGCTGAAGCGTCCGGCGGGCGGGGGGGTGCAGTTTCCCAGGGTTATTAACCTGTTGAAAGACCTGCATTTAGCGACGGTCTGCAACAGCGCGGCTTGTCCCAATCGCGGGGAGTGTTTTTCGCGGGGGACGGCGACATTTATGATTATGGGCGAGCACTGCACGCGAAATTGCCGGTTTTGTGCCGTGGCCCACGGAAATCCCACCCCCCTGGAGGAGGATGAACCTGAGCGGCTGGCTCAGGCCGTCAACCGGCTGGGGCTAAAACACGTGGTGCTGACGAGCGTCACCCGCGACGACCTGCCCGACGGCGGCGCAGGGCATTTTGCCCGCTGCATCGAAGCCATACGCTGCTTCGTATCGCAGGCAGCTTGCCTGCGTTATGAAAATCCCACAAAACAAGAAGCAGAAGCAGAAGATTCGCGGGCAGGATGCCCGCGTCACGTTACCATCGAGGTGCTCACGCCTGATTTTCAGGGTGACCCGGCGTGTCTGGATGTCGTGTATCGCGCCCGGCCGGATGTGTTTAATCATAACGTCGAAACCACGCGGCGGCTGACGCCGGAAATTCGCAGCGGGGCCGATTATGAACGCTCGCTGGGCGTGTTGCGTTATATGGCGGATAAGCCTGACCATCCGATTGTTAAAAGCGGTTTTATGCTGGGTTTGGGCGAAAATGAGGCGGAAATTGATGAATTATTAGCGGATTTACGCGCGGCGGGCGTGGAAATGCTTACTATCGGGCAATATCTGCGGCCCACGAAAGACAACCGGGAAGTGGCCAAATACTACCATCCTGACGAGTTCGCTGCCATTCAGGCCCGCGCCGAAAAACTTGGTTTTGCCCATGTGGCCGCCGGGCCGTTCGTGCGGAGCAGCTATCTGGCGGAAGTCGGATTGGCCTCCACGGTGCAAACCACGAAAAAGAAAATGCCGTTGCGGTTCATGATTGATCCGCCGCAGTCGGGCGTGACCAATATGGCCGTCGATTACGCTTTGCTTCATGCCGTCAATGAAGGGCGCTCCCCGGCGGCGCTGCGTTTTTACCAATGGGACGAGCCGACGATTTCGCTGGGTTATTTTCAAAAGTACGAAGAAGCCGGCCTGCAGGATGCACCCATCGCGGCCATGCCCGTGGTGCGGCGGCAGACCGGGGGCGGGGCGATTCTGCATAACGACGAACTGACCTATTCGCTGGTGCTGCCGCTGGATGAGGAATTGCCGTTTACCGATATTGAGGCGATGTACCGGCTGGTTCACGATGCCTTTATCGAGGCGCTGACGGCGCTGGGGGTGCAGGCCGACTATCGCGGCGGCCGCGATAACGGCAACAGCCGCCAGGGGCCGTTTTTCTGTTTCGCCCGGCTGCATCGGCTGGATTTGGTCGCCGGCGGCGCTAAACTGCTCGGCAGCGCCCAGCGGCGGATTAAAAACGCCGTTTTGCAGCATGGTTCGCTGATTCTGGGGCGGCATTTCGATCAGCAGCCCTCGTCGGCGGTGCATGAACTGGCCGGCCGGCCGATAAATCTCAATGAGCTTATGCACGGGGTGGCCGATATTATCGCGGCCAAACTCGGTATGGCCTTGCAAACCGCAGGCCTCAATGACGCCGAACTGGCGGCCTTGCCCGCCGCCCGCGCGCAATTCGCCTCAGAAAGCTGGAACCGCCAGCGCTGAAAAAAGGCCGGTTGCATGGCTTTGAGGGGGTATGTTCAATTAATTAGTTCCTGTTGCAGAATGCCTTGGCGCGACTGTGTCATACCCGCGAAAGCGGGTATCCAGACGGAAAT
>CAZOCV010000334.1:0-2067 GCA_964578395.1 uncultured Pirellulales bacterium | reverse complement strand
CTGATGCACGCTATCCTCGCCACCCAAAGCCACTTGCCGCGAATTCTTCACAGCGGTCATCTTACCGGCCTGTGGAAATTTCTGGCTCATCCCTGTCTGCCGCAGGCGTTATTTCTTATAGCATTATTCCTCCTGGCGGCCTGGGTTTTACGTAATTTATGGCTGCTGGTTCCTGCGGCCCTGATACCCTTCGGCGCGGCAACCTTCTATACCAGCCGATTCCTCTGGCAATTACGGCCCAACAAGGCATTGGCGCTGCTCTTTGCGTCCTTTACACTATTGGGAGTGGGCGCAATGCTCCAGTGGCTGCAGGTAAATCGCCGTAAAACGCGGGAAATAGACACCGCAGAATTACCAGCGCTCCTGCCGCTTGATAAGAATGACCATGAATCCGATGGATAATTGATGCACCTGAACGTTAATACGACGACGCAAGGTTTACTGATTTATATCGTCATGGGCTTGCACCTGCTGGCGCTGCTGGTTCATTTACTGCAGCGCCGGCGGGTCGCCCAGGCGATTTACGCCGCCGGCTTTATCCTGGCGTGTGCAGCGTGGCTATTTCGCTGGTTTCATGTCGGCCACTTGCCGCTGCAAAATCTTTACGAAGTGTTTTTGTTTCTGGGAATGGCGATGTTTCCCCTGTCCCTTTTTGGCCGCCGTGCCCTGCGCGTCGGCGCGGAACCGGCGGATATGGTTTTCGCCCTCGTTGTCCTTATTCCAGCGGGCTTTATCTTCGACCCGACGCCGCGCCACCTGCCGCCAGCGCTGCAATCATGGCTGTTTGGCCCGCACGTCGCGGCGTACATGCTCGCTTATATTGTTATGGCCAAGGCCGCTGTCCAGGCGTTTTTGCAGCTTGTCGGCCGTACGCCCACAGCCGACTCCGGCCTGATCGACCACGAACGCGGCACGTATCGGCTCATCTGCTTGGGCTTTCCGCTGCTGACGCTTGGCCTTATCCTCGGCAGCATCTGGGGTAAGCTCGCCTGGGGTGATTACTGGAACTGGGACCCCAAGGAGCTGTGGTCGCTGGCGACCTGGGTGGTATATCTGATTTATTTCCACACCCGCGCCATGTTCGCCCGCCGCTACCAACGCCTCAACAGCCTCCTCGCCCTCCTCGGCCTGCTCGGCATCATCATCACCCTCCTGTGGGTCAATCTTTCCCGCATCTTTTCCGGTCTGCACAGCTATACATAATGAAACTGCACAGAATGATAAATCAAAATGAATACAATTAAAATAATAGCTATGTTTCTTTTGTTTTTTGTTATCTCCGGATGCTCAACTTATCCATCTCCATACTTTCCTTCCAGAACATTTAGCGATAAAACTGATCTTGATATATTTATATCTAACTGGTATTCAAAAAATCTCACAGCCTTATGTGAACCATCACTTTATGAAGCACGAATTGATAACAAAATAACTATGTATCGCTTTACGTGGCTTCGAACTTTTCATCATCCTGTAGTTGTACGTATAGTTCTTGAATCCAACAGTGGCACCATTATCTCTAAAGTATGTGATGGCGCCGGGGGTTACGACCCAGGCAAGCTCATTGTTGATAAACAAATTCCCCTATCATGCAAAGATAAAACCAAACTTTTAAAAGCCATGGAGGCAAACAGGTTTTGGGATATTCCTTCATATGATTTGAATAAGAATGGTTGTGATGGTGCTCAGTGGATTGTGGAAGGAGTGATGGCCGGAAAATACCATATTGTTGATCGATGGTCACCCGAATCCGGTTCGGTTAGAAATCTCGGCCTTTTGTTTCTTGAACTTGGCAACATAGACGAAACCACAGTATACTGAATATAACATCACCATTATTTTTCAAGAAAAGATCAAGTTATACTGAACAGTATATTATAAAACACTTGAAGAATTTTATTTTACCTGACCAGCAATAGTTAATACCTTATCAAGTTGAACAGCGCGGGCGGGCCAGTAAAAACGTTCTACAAGATGTTGTGTGGAATTGGCAATGGCATTTAAATCCCCGTGTTGATGCGTTTCTATCAATTCCGCTAGTCGGCGGGTTAAATCATTCACTGTGCC
>CAZOCV010000333.1:0-2089 GCA_964578395.1 uncultured Pirellulales bacterium | reverse complement strand
CTACGCCGTGATAAATCGTTCGCGGATAAATATTCTTTCTCACGGAGACACAAAGGCACAGAGGGTTTTCTTCTCCGCGGCTCCGTGACTCTGTGAGAATAATTCTTAATCCGTGTGAATTCGTGTTCATTCGTGGCTAAAATCTTTTTGACGCTGATTACGCAGATTACGCTGCAAATACTGGATTCCCGCCTGCGCGGGAATGACATCTTTTATTCTGGATTCTGAATTCTGGGTTCTGAATTCTATTAAATCCGTGGTTTTCCTCTTCGCTATAAGCTGTGCCGTGATCTTCGACGGGGGGCCGGTGGGTGTTCTGGAATTAACCCGGTCGGCCAAAGGCGTAGTACAGGATAAACAGGACCGAGCAGGCATAGACCACCGGTGAGCAGCGGCGGGCCTTGCCGGTCAGCAGGCTCAACACCGCCGTGCTGATAAAGCCCCAGGCGATGCCGTCCGTAATGCTCATGCTGAACTGCATTACCACGATGGTCAGGAACGCCGGCAGGGCCTGCGCGAAGTCATCCCAGTCGATGTGCCGCACCATCGGCAGCATATAGCAGCCGACAATAATCAGTACGGGAGCGACTACCGGATAACAGGTCACGGTCTGGTCGCCGAAACCGCCCACTAAAGCCGCCGGGAGGGTTACCGCCGTCCCGAAGACATGCAAAAACGGATACAGCAGCAGCGACAATAGCAGCAGGATGCCCGTGGTTACGGCCGCCAGTCCGGTGCGCGCCCCGACGGCGATACCAGCGCTGGATTCAACATAGCTGGTGATGGTGCTGGTGCCGAAGATCGTGCCCAGCACCGTGCCGCCGGCGTCGGCGAGCATGGCGCGGCGGGCGTTGGGCAGTTGGCCGTCGGCGTCGAGCAGATTGGCCCGTCGCCCCAGGCCGATGAGCGTGCCGATGGTGTCAAAGACATCCAGCAGCAGGAAAACAAAGACAATCAAGATGATGGTGGCCGGGCCTCGGCCCAGAAAGGCGGGCAAGGCCTCGAAAAGTTTGCCAAAGGTGGCCGACACACGGGGCAGTTCGGTATGGGCGGACGCCGAAACCAGTTCGTATCCCCATTCGCCGCCCAGCCATTTTGTGGCGAGATAACCGACAGCGGCGGTTGCGGCCATGCCCACCAGTATCGCCCCGCGAAAGTGCCGGGATAATAAGACGGCGATCAGCAATAACCCGAAGATGCTCAGCAGGCTGACCGGGTTGATGAGGGAGCCGAGTTTAACATAAACCACCGGATGGCGGACGATGATGCCCGCCCATTCCAAACCCACCAGGGCGATAAGCAAGCCGATGCCGGCGGCAATGGCGTAAGTGAGGTTTTCGGGTACGGCCCGCATGATGGCGCTGCGTAACCCCAGGGCGGATATCAAAATAAACAGCATGCCGCCGATGAAGTTGGCCGCCAGAGCCTCCTGCCAGGGAAGCCCAAAGCCGCCCATGGCGGTAGCGCCGCAGACGGTAAAGGCGAAGAAGAAGTTATGTCCCATCGCCGGGGCCAGCGCGATGGGCAGATTGGCCCAGAATCCCATGATAAAACAGGCCGCCGCCGAGCAGACGCAGGTGGCGAACATGACGGCCGAAGGGTCCATGCCGCAACTATTGAGGACGGTCGGCTGAACGAAGATAATATAGCTCAGGGCCAGAAAGGTGGTGACGCCGCCGGTGATTTCCCGTCCGGCGGTGGTATTTCGAGCGGCCAGCTTAAAACATCGTTCCAGCACCATAAAAACACCTCCGTCGCCCAAAAAGTTGCACATTAAAATGACCCCGTGGATAATAAGGCAAAGCCGGGGCTTCGTCACGAGGGAAATGAACATAATCCACGACGTAATACATTATTAAATTCGCCGGCGGCGTTGAAAAATAGTCATCGACACAGAGGGCTTTGGAGTTATAATCTGAATAGGCATTCATATAATGAAGGATGATTTGATTAACGTGTTAACTTTGTAAGCGGTTATTATTGAAGCCTTTAAGTCGAAAAGCACGAGAGCGCATCCGCCATCGGGAGGAAATCCTCGCCACGGCCGAAGCCGTTTTTGCGGAAAAAGGCTATTCCGGGGCGACGATGG
>CAZOCV010000332.1:0-2091 GCA_964578395.1 uncultured Pirellulales bacterium | reverse complement strand
CGTCAATAACACGGTTGGCGATACTGAAGATCGCGGGCAGGGATGCCCGCGTCACGGGTAAACGATTCGGTAGGGCCACAGATTCACCATACATGACCTCCACCTGTTAAAATAGGTAAAGTTTTCCCCGCTATTATCGTTCGGTGTCCCATGTGTCCTATGTGTCCCATGTAATTCCTATTAATGTTTGCGCTAGAGATAAAAAGTACATTACAGGAGATATTAATAGGAAACTCATAGGGTACATGGGACACATAGGACACGGCCTATACTTCCTGAAGGCCTTCGTAAATCCACTGACGAATCTCCCGATTGCCGAACCGTTTTCGCTCGATGGTAGGGAATGTCCGCTTGACTTCCTTGCCGAAAACCCGGTCGGCAACCGGACGATGGCCGGTATCCTGACACCATTTGAGATAACGCTGATAGGCCTCCTGGGCGGTCACGAAGCCCGGCGAGGAGTTATGATAGTGTTCCAGCAGAAATTCGCGGGCGGGGTTGCAGTCGGTTTTGTAATCATCCAGGGCGGCGTCGGCAAGCCGCGCGGGCGGGAACGCACCAGTTTCGCGGAGCCGGCACAGACCCGCTATCGCCCAGTTCAGAATGCCGGAGCGTTCCTCCAGCAGCTTCTCGGACAGATGGCGGTCCTGTTCATGCGGGGCGAACGTCCGGCGAAACGGCACGACGATAATCCGCCGCCAGATGCCGTCGGTTTTATCGTTAAACCGGGGCAGATTATTGGTCGCCAGCATCAGCCGGGCCGTAGGCTTGACGCTTTGCGGCTCCTGAAACTTGCGGTCGAGCGTCATCCTGTCCGCGGCGACAAATTCCTTGAGCCGACCCTCGGCCACACGGTCCATATCGCCGACTTCCGAAACGATGTTGGCCAGCTTGCCGATGGTGCTGTTGAGCGCAAAACGCTCACCGAAAACCTCCAGCGGAACGTGGGACACATTTTGCTCGCCCAACAAAGACTCCACCACGTTAAAAAAGACGCTTTTGCCGTTAGCGCCTTCGCCAACCGCGATCAGACATTTGTGCTGCGCGGTATCCGGCGTCAGCAGGTAACCGCACCACAATTGCACCAGCCGCTTGAGTTCTTCGTCGCCGCACATCACCTCGTCGAGAAACTGCTCCCAGCGCGGGCAGACGGCTTTTGGCTCATAATCATACGGCAGCCGCACCATATCGAACCAGCGGGCCGAATAGCCGTACAGGCTCTCCGCCTTCCCCGCCAAAGCCCCTTCCAGGTCCAGCAGGCCGTTGCCCATATTCAGCATGGCTGTGGCCGGCGTGCCCTGGGGCGGTGCGGCCAGCCAGCAGGGAGCCTGCCGACTGGAACTGACGAATACATCCGCGCGCATCTTCAGAATGCGAATAATTTCATCGATGAGCCGCGTGGAAAAGTTTTCGCACGGATCGATATTAAGATAATCGCCGATACAGGAGGGGTCGATGAACCGCTTGGGCCCAATGAGAAAATCCCGCACGCATACGGCCAGTTCGTCCTCGGGAAATCGACAGTACACCTGGTCCCTGTAATCGTAAAATTCCCCCTGCCAGTAATGCATCAAGATCGTCGCTCCGCGGTCCCACTCGAAATTCTGATAAAAAGCGTGCAGTAAAAACAGCCACGCCCACTGGTCCGCCGTCCGCTCCGGAGTTTTATCAATTTTCATCACCGCCACCGGCATCCCTCCTTATTTATACTATATATTTATGGGATATATGTTTAATGATTACCAAACATATATATAGTATAATACATTTTTGCAAATTTTCAATCGATATTTTCGATATTTAGGTAAATTTTTTCTTTTTTTCATTACTTGTTTAATAACAACAAGTTAGGATTATGTTAGGTTTGGGGTACAAACCACGGCGTGTTTTTTATAAACTGAAATGAGCGGAATTCGATAATTTTCACCGCGGAAGGATACAGGGTGGGTCTTCGACCCACCGCGAACGGCGTAAGGGCGAGACATGAATAGGTCCTATAAGACCTATGGGACCCATAGGACCTATTGCCGGGTGCCATGCTCACATTCGCGTGAGCATGACGCTTGGTGTGATATCCGGCGTTCCGAAGTC
>CAZOCV010000331.1:0-2097 GCA_964578395.1 uncultured Pirellulales bacterium | reverse complement strand
TGGCCCAGCATTTTCTTGACCAGGGTTATACGCTGCATCAGGCCAAGTTAAAAATTGTCTGGCAGGATGAGCGCATTTCGTCCATTTGTTCGCAGATGGAAAATCTCCCCCAGATACTCGCCAACGTTGCGGCATCACTGGATCAGGTCAAACTTTCCGCCGCCGACAGCGACATCCTGGAACAATACGCCCATTCTACGTGCAGCGGTTATTGCGCCGGCTGCACGGCCATCTGTTCGGCCGCACTGCCCGCCGGCGTCGATATCAGCCGCATCATGCGCAGCCTGATGTATCATTACCATTATGGTAATCCCGCCAAGGCCCATGATACCTTTGCCAAAATTCCCGCCGCCGTTCGCCGACAATTACTGAGTATTGACTACCGCGGCGCCGAAGCCCGTTGCCCGCATCATGTGCCTATAGGTCAATTTGTCGCTGACGCCATGGAGCAACTCGGCGGGACAACGACGGCGTAATGATGATGATTCCCATGTACCCCCGGCGCGTGCCGCAAACCATTGGGCCGCGGCGCTATCGCGGTTATGTGCTTTCCCGCCGGCAAGCCCTGGATATATGCCAAACAATACGATGTCAAACCAAAATAGAAATGTCCGCTATTTGTGCAAGATAGAAATGTCCGGTTGGGGACGACGTTTTCCCAGTTTAAATTTTCTCCAGGGGTGGTCTGCCGGTGGACGCCAGAGGGCCGGAGAGGTATCATCCGCCGTACCGAAGGGAGGACAGGGCTCCGCAGGAGTGCGACCCGAGCGTCCTTCGGCAAGACGTACGGCAGAAGGCGGCTCCCCCTGGGCGCCGCCTTCCGGCTTTTGAGCTTCTGCCGGGGTCTTCAACCGCGATAAACTCCGGGGGTGCGGGGGCAGCGCCCCTGCCGGAGGCGTCACCACCCGGTAGTTCAGGTAGCGCGTGCGCAGGCGGATATGCAAGCGATGATCCCGTCGTTGCTCCACCGTCACCCGTCCGCCGCGCAGGCCCGGAATCGCCGGCGGCAAAAGCTGATACACCTGATTATTCCAGCGAAGCGTATAATCATTGGCCACATACCGCGTCTCCTGGAGGCTCAGAATGGCCGCCAGATTCAATCCCTGACAGGACCGGTGGGCGTCATTAGGGCTGGCCGCCGGGACCGTACACCGCCGGTTAAACCAGGGCAAAAATACCTCCTCCAGCACCGCGTTGGCCTCCGCCAGCGTCTCTGCGCCCGCCAAACGCAATTCCTTGACCAGACGGTCCTGGGCCGTGCCGTTAAAACGCTCCACCCGCCCCTTGGCCTGCGGGCTGTACGCCGGTATCCAACTAATGCCCAATTCGCCCAAGGCCCGCGTAAACTGCGTCCGTGAGGGGGTTTTATCTTTGGCCTGACCCCAGAAAATACTGTCCCGGTCCGTATATAAACTCCCCATCCGTCCGTACCGCCGTAACCATCGCTCCAGCAGGTCCATATAGCCCTCGGTCGTCTCGCCCTCATAAAATCTCGCCCGCGCCCGGCTGGTCGCATCGTCAATCATCACCAGCAACACGATCCGCTCACCCCGGCCTTCCAGCCAATCGTGATGACTGCCATCGGCCTGCACCAACTCGCCGAAGCATTCCCGGCGGGGCCGGCGGCTTCGATGAACCTCGCGCCGGCGGCGACGCTGCCATAACCCCGCCTCCAGCAGCCATTGCCGCAACGTCTCCGCCGATACCTCCCGTCCGATGGCGGCCAGCTTCTCCGCCGCCAGCGTGGGGCCAAAACCCAGGTAATCCCGCCGGTACAACCTCAAGACCGAGGCGCGAAACTCCCGATCATGCCTACGGTTAGACGCTCGGCCCCGCGACCGGTGGATGATGCCTCCATCCCCTCGGTCCTCCAGCCGACGCTGTATCCGGCGCACCTGACGCACCGATAACCCCAGCAGCCGGGCCGCCTCCGTCTGCGTCCGATGGCCTGTTAATACCGCCGACATCACCTTCAATCGATCCCGTTCACGCTGACTCATAACGATCCGGTCTCCGTTCATCCGCTTTCCTTTCCTCGCCCCCGAAAGCGGACATTTTTAACTGGTTAAGACCGGACATTACTATCTTGTTATGACA
>CAZOCV010000330.1:0-2110 GCA_964578395.1 uncultured Pirellulales bacterium | reverse complement strand
GGAAAACCGCATGCACGGTTTGATGAGGGAGGATTGGCTTGTTGATTATGGTGCGGTTATTTAGGCACCGTCAGACGAAAGGGGCGGAAACAGATAAGCCAGCCTAACGTTAATATTGCCAGTTCTCTACTCTACCCGGAATATCTATCCCATGAATAGCCCCTTCAGGTTTACTTGCTAAACTTCCTTCTGATCACTACTAAACCAACCAATCCCGTTCCGAGTAACCAGGCAGCGGCAGGAATGGGAACGGGATCGGGATCGGGGCTACCGCCTCTGGATATCAATGTTCCCACTATTACTCCTTCATCGTTAATGTCGGTTGGGAACACGAGGTTCCACCCCACCGGTGGGTCAAGTGTGGAGAGGACCCCAGTATTATAATTATAAATAAATCCCGTGTAATCATCCGGTCCGGTTCCAGCGTATCCCACCACTTCACCGTTATTGTTGATTCCCACGGCACGGCCTGAACCAATAGTAGTGTAAGTCCCGGTATTGTAATTGTAAATAAAAGCTGTATTTCCTGATCTTTTCCACCCCACTAGATAGCCATCATTGTTGAGGTCATTTACAAATGAATCAGGGGCGAAGTTTAACGTGGTATAGGTCCCGTTACTGTAAATGAAAGCTGTCGCGATACCCGATTCATTAAACAGGCTTCCAGCCGCAATATTGCTGTCATTGACGCCATTTATTTGAACGCCCCTGGTGTAACCTGACAATGCATTTAACGTGGTATAGGTCCCATTGCTATAGATGAAACTCGTCCAAGGAGGCTTGGTTTCAGGCGGTTCCGTCAATCCGACCCCCACTATCATGCCATTATTGTTGATGCCAGTAGCGTGCACATTATTCCACCCTGATGGTTGAATCGTGGTATAGGTTCCATTGTCGTAAAGAAAACCGGCGTTCCAAGATTTGCTGTACCCCGCCAACTGGTCATTATTGTTGATGCTATTAGGGTTTGGTTTCAGTCCCGTGGTATAGGTCCCGTTACTGTAAACGAACCCTGTGTATTCCCCAGACAAAGGAGGTACTTTTTCGGCAGCGGCAGGCTGAACGTCCACAAGCAGAAAACACATTGCGAATATCAGAACCATTCGGGCCAACCTAACCGAGGTCATTATTGCGAATTTTCTCCTCATTTCATGCCTCCTTTGTTAAGTTATTTCCTCAATTATGAAAATCATCACAAAACTCCCCTCCTCACCAAAGAAAGAAATGGGATCTATTTTTAACATACAACAAGGGAAGTCTCAATTTCATAATTAATCTCCAAGTAAAAAAACATAAAATAATACGGCCTGTTGCCCACATGGTTGTTTTTGCTGCGGTCATGGGTATAGTTTTTGCTATAAATTCTGGCGTAACGGTTTCCCCAAAAGCAATAATTGTTTGACTTTTCGCCCGGCCGGATTTAAGTTTCTGCTGCCTGAAAAAAGGTCATAAAGGATAATTTTTTTCAAGTTATACATGCAAGCAAAAAAACGTATCGTAATTACCGGCTTAGGAACAATAAACGCTGTTGCCAACAATATTCCCGATTTCGCTTCCGCCCTTTTCGCGGGTGTCTGCGGCATTGGGCCGCTGGATCTCTTTGATACCGACGGATTTCGCTGTCATAACGGCGGCCAAATAAAAAACTTCGATCCGCGGAATTACATTCCACAACATTTTTCCCTCAAAAGAATGTCCCGGGCGGATATGCTTTCTTTTGCCGCAACTCTTGAAGCGCTCACCGACGCCGGGCTTTATCCTTTGCCGCAACAATTGGCCGAAGCAACGGGAGTTGTCATCGGCGGCGGGTCCGGCGGACTTCTCGAAGCGGAATTTTTTTATCAGGATTTATTGAAAAGAAATGGCAAGCACGCGCGTTTTTCCAGACTTTCCACCGTTTATTGCGCCTCTTCGGCCGACCGTATCGCTTCCAGTTTGGGTTTATCCGGTCCCAAAGCTACATTCATGACGGCCTGTTCGGCCGGAGCCACAGCCCTGGGTTATGCAAGGGATTTGATTGCCAACGGCCAGGCGCAGATGGTGATCGCCGGCGGAGTGGAGCCCATGTGCCGGATTACTTACGCCGCCTTCAATGCCTTGAAATCGCTAG
>CAZOCV010000329.1:1523-2112 GCA_964578395.1 uncultured Pirellulales bacterium | reverse complement strand
CCGGATTGGCTTATAAAGAGGGCGGATATTGTTTCTGAAATTAAGGAAGTCAAGCACTATTTTACACAACATGTCAAGGCCAGAAAGGGAATTGAATACTAAAATAATCGTTCAAAACGATGTTTAAGTAAATTGATATATATTTATAAACACTTATAATATAATATATTATGTGTTATTTATTATGACATAATGTCTTTGAGACAGTTCGATTTTTAATTTGTAAATTCAGCCTCTGTGTGCGATAATATGATAGTGAGCAGAGGTGAATTATGGGGCTTTTTAAGATAGCCTTGCTGGAGGATTTATACAAGCAGGCGGCTTATGCGCCTTTGCCTCAAAAACTGCGTCAGTTGGATGCTTGTCAGATATTGGGTCATTTAATAGAGCCGGGGAAATCATATCCTGGGGATTTTGTCATATTTCATCTTACAGGATATCGGGGAAAGACGACGCAGGATCATTTATTACCCTTTAAACATCTTGTTGAGGACTTGGCGGTTTATTCTGAGCAGCTTAGCAGGGATATGAAGATTCCCTCGGCGGCGATGCAGGAAAAATTTATTACCCAGGAAGCTTTTGCCCGGCG
>CAZOCV010000329.1:0-1513 GCA_964578395.1 uncultured Pirellulales bacterium | reverse complement strand
TATCGGGTGTGTTTGCGGACGATTTGCCGGTGGCGGCGGCAGGGGCTGATCGGGCGGTTTTTACTTTATCCGGATGGGCGGAGTCGGTTGTCGTTCGCGGCGTCGGCGGTGGATTTCTTTGTCAAAAAAAATCGGCGGAAAGTGCAGGCGGGCAAGCAGTTCAGCCGGATGGAGGAGGGGGAGGATGTATTGCTGCTGGAATGGCTGGGGCGGTGGGCGAGGCGATGTCCGGAACATCGGCAGGAGGCGATTCGGCGGACGGCACGGAAATTCGGCCGGAGTGTGGAAACCGTGCGGCAGAAACTGGGGGCATTCGAACAGCAAGCAGGTCGAAAATTATTTGAGAAGCGGCCCGATGCGGCGGATGATGCGGTAAGGTCGCAAATTATGACGATGTATGAACAGGGTGAATCCATTGGAACCCTCATGCAGCGTTTTGGGCGCAGCCGTTCCAATATTTATCATGCCATTAATGTTTACCGCGCCGAAAAATTATGCGCCCAGCCGGTATTTTATATGCCGTCGAAAGAATTTATTTCCGCCGGAAGGCATCATGCGCCATGGCTGACGCCGCTGCCAGGTTTGTTTGATGAGCCGTTGGAAGAGCAGGAGATCGCCAGGGAAACGCCGAAAGTGGTGGATTCGCTGGAGGTCTATATGGCGGAACTGCAGCATTTTGCGATTTTTAATTATCGCCAGGAGCAGTTTTTGTTTCGCAAGTACAATTACCTCAAATATTTGGCTGAGACGATTCGCCGCGATATTAATCCGTTATTGCCGCGCACCAGTGATCTGACGCGACTGCAATCACTGCTGCATGATGCCCGGCAAATCAATCGTCAGCTTGTTTGCCATAATTTGCGGCTGGTCGTCAGCGCGGCGCGCAAGCATACACGTAATGAAGCGGAGATGATGGATTTAATCAGCGAAGGCAATCTGGTTTTGATGAATGCGGTCGAGAAGTTCGATTATGCCCGCGATGTTCATTTCAGCACGTATGCGACGTGGGCCATTATCAAGCGTTTTGCCGGTTTACGCCGCAGCGCCGCCACCCAGCCGGTGATGGCTGCCGCGGATGAACAACTGGAGGTTGCCGGCGACCTGCGCAAAGTCGATAACCGTATTCTGGCCATCGAGCGGGACCGGCGGAGTCTGCTGGACGTGCTGCGGGACGCGCTGGAGGAACGGGAGCGGCTGGTGGTGCAATACCATTACGGCCTGACGGATTCGGAAAAAATCCCGCTGCAGCGCAAGCCCTATAGCCTCAGCCAAATCGGCGATCTGTTGGGCCTGAGCAAGGAGCGCATCCGTCAACTGGAGCTTTCAGCCCTGGCCAAACTCCGGCGGCTGCTGAGTCCGGAGCAATTCGAACTGCTGACCGGGGCGTGACAAATCAGACTTCAATCGGGCAAGGAAAAGCCTGCCGTTGGGGGTGAATAACTATGACAATCAAAAAGGTGTCAAACCAAAATAGAAATGTCCGCTATTTGTGCAAGATAGAAATGTCCGGTTG
>CAZOCV010000328.1:0-2141 GCA_964578395.1 uncultured Pirellulales bacterium | reverse complement strand
TTCCTTTCTAAAACTCCAAAAACTTCTTTCCAAAATTCCCTTTTTCTCTCAAAGGGTTCCTTACTGTTGCATGCAAAAGTAAAAAGCTACTAACAACAACTCCCCCATTCTATTTCATCCGTCTGGCTCCTTTCTGCGGTTGTTTTCACCGCCTCCTGTTTGTCCCAACTCGCGGTAAGCGTCAAGCGACTTTGCCGGGCCTGCACCCAAGCGGCGTCCCGCTTACACATCGTCGTTGACGTCCGACCCGTTATACTCCTTGTTTATCATCATCATGTCCTGCGGCCCACGCAGCCGCTATCCATTGGTTTTCGTTTATGCCGTCTTTTTCCGTCGCAGCAAATAGCTGCCCAGTGAACCCAGGCTCAGCACGGAACCGAGCATGGTGGCCGGTTCGGGAACCATGTTGCCGCCGCCACCGGGTTTGGTGATAATCGTCAGCTTGATGCCGCAATTGTAATAGTGACAATCCGGATCGAATCCGAAACCGAAAAGACCATCGTTATTGATATAGCCCGCTAAAACATCCACCGGCAGATCGACCAGCAGGTCTTCAGCGGGATTTTTCCACCCGCGCCGGTAATAAGCGTTGTCATCCGTATAGTCTGTCAGGAACGTCCCGCCGCTGGAAACGAACGGATCGCCGTAGCCCTCGCTATCATATCCCCGACTGACGCCCGGCCACTTATTGTAGTTGGATTGCCAGTTTAACGCCGGTTTCTGATCCAGCATCCAGAGATGGAGCACATCGTTGGTTTCCCACGGCTCATCCCAGTTATTAATCTGATAAATTTCCAGAAAAGCGCTCTCGATAACTTGCGAATCCGGAATGGACCACTGCACACCCCAGGCGTAATAGTAATGATGATCGAGATTTTCGAGATTGGATGGATTGGGAACGAACTCGTAGGTGTTCACCGAAACCGCATTCGCCTGTGCTGCCCATAAGCTCAGGACTAACGTGAAAATTATAAACGCCGTTTTCTTCATCTCTTCTCTGATCCTCTTAAGGTTCGAGAATTATATTTTTATGTCATCTCGCGCACGTTAGTGTGCTTGTTTATCTACTACCTTCGTCAAGGTTGCGGCCATAATCCGCAGTTCATTGCGCCATTTGCGCTCGGTAATGTATTCCAGGTCCGCTTCGAGCTTGTTGCGGAATTGCTCGACGGAGGTATCGTAACCATTGCGCACCTGCGCCAGGCCGGTAATGCCGGGTTTGACTTTAAGCCGGCCGCGCACGTCGGGATAATGTTTTTCGAGTTCTTCCATAATCTCCGGTCGTTCCGGCCGGGGACCCACCAGCGACATTTCGCCTTTAATCACATTTAATATCTGCGGCAGTTCATCCATATGGCTGCGGCGCATCCAGCGACAGGAGCCAACCACGCGCGGGTCGTCTTTCGACGCCCACACAGCGCCACGGTTGGATTCCGCATCGGTGTACATGGTGCGCAGCTTATACATTTTGAAAAGTTTCCCATCTTTACCCATGCGAATCTGGGTAAACATGACCGGCCCTTTGCTGGAAATTTTGATAATGGCCATACACGCCAGCAAAATCGGCAGGGTTAATACAAAAGCAATGGCGCCCAAAATGACATCCACAATTTCTTTGGCGGTGTCAAAATAACAGCGGGCCAAATGGCACGTCAGGGCCAGGGTGCCGCCGGTAAAACCTATAAGTGTTACGGGTTCCGGCATGGTTCATATCTCCTGTTGGATAACCAACTAACAAAAATTATCGTTCTTGACGGGGCCCCATCGAGGAACATAAAATAAAATAGGCAAAGCCATGTGAACGCAAGCCTTGCGCTCGCATTGGCAACCTTGGGTGATCCGGCGGAAACCGCCTAAAGTTCTTCGCCGGTCACCTTTTTAGTTCCGCGACTAAAAGCCCTTTTTCAAAACTCTCTCTAGACAAAACTACTACATTCAATAGTAGGTAAGAAATGACGAAGTGCAGTATCCACCCTGCATGTTTTCGTCCCATCCTTCGCCGGACCTGGAGGCAAAGCCTTTACGTCCGATCTTACCTTTTTTTAAGCCTTCCTTGAAACTACCTTCATTTTCCGACCCCTTTGCTCATCTGAAATGTTGACTTCAATCCTTTAAAGCCAAAGACACCGACCAACGGTTAA
>CAZOCV010000327.1:0-2152 GCA_964578395.1 uncultured Pirellulales bacterium | reverse complement strand
AACCTCTCGACAGATTCGGTCCAATGCCCTGGAGAGTTGGCGGCGGCTCTGGCCAGACCCGGCCCACCCCCCGGTGATTACCCAAAAACGCTGATTATTTCCCCAGATTGTCCGATAACCAGCCAAGGGCTGGGCCGGATCGCCGCGGCCCCATAGGGGCTTACTGTTTGGCGCTGGGTCGCTAACCCGCTGCGTATCTCGCTGCGATTGAGTGAGACAAAATAAATAGACCGCCAACCGCCCGATAACCCGCCTCATCGCGCCTGCAAGCGGCCCCGGTTTCGGCCTGCGTCCCGCCTGACATCCTCAAAAAAGGCCCCCAAATCTCCCTTCCGCAGCCGCTGCCGGCCAAGTTCGTTAGGCCGGACCTTGCGGGATAAAATTGTAACTATCTGTAATTAAAAATGTTATGGCCTACGACGGAGAAAAACGCCTCTTTTGGGCTGGCAAGGGCGCTGATATCTCCTATAATCACCCTCGTCATTATTATGTAATCCAAGGCGGACGATGCCGATAACGTTAAGGGATATGGGACCATGACCAGCGTTCCGGATGCGATTAAACAATTGGTGGCGGATTTCGACCTGAATATCGAGGCTTTCAAGGCGGCGGGCTACAATGAAACCCAACTTCGCCAGCAATTTTTAAACCCCTTTTTCGAGGCCCTGGGCTGGGATGTCGCCAACCGGCAGGGCGTGGCCCCGGCCTATCGGGATGTCATTCACGAGGATGCCATTAAAGTCGGCGGCGCAACCAAGGCACCTGACTATTGCTTTCGCATCGGACCGGCGCGCAAGTTTTTCGTCGAAGCCAAAAAGCCCGCCGTTGATATCAAGGGGGATATCAGCCCCGCCTATCAACTGCGGCGCTATGCCTGGTCGGCCAAGCTGCCGCTGTCGATTTTGACGGACTTTGAGGAGTTCGCCGTCTATGATTGCCAGACCCGGCCCAACGTCAGCGACAAACCCGCCGCCGGTCGGCTGTTTTTATTCAATTACCGGGAGTATATCGACCAGTGGGAGACCATCGCCTCTATCTTCAGCAAGGAGGCGGTGCTAAAGGGGCGCTTCGATCAATTCGCCTCCTCCAAGACGCCCAAACGGGGAACGACGTCGGTCGATCGGGAGTTTCTGGCGGAAATTGAGGGCTGGCGGGATGAACTGGCCAAAAATATCGCCCGGCGGAATCAGGCCTTAACGGTGCATGACCTGAACTTCGCAGTGCAGAAGACCATCGACCGGATTTTGTTTCTGAGAATCTGCGAGGACCGGGGCATCGAAATGCCCAATCAACTCCTGGGCCTGATCAACGGCCCGAAGATATATCCGCGGCTCTTTGGCCTGTTCGAGCGGGCCGATGAGAAATACAACTCCGGCATCTTTCATTTTCAGCCGGAAAAGGACCGGCCCGCCGAACCCGACTCCCTTTCGGCGGGATTGGCGATTGACGATGCCGTGCTTAAAGCCATTATCCAAGACCTGTACTATCCGCACAGCCCCTATGAATTCTCCGTGATGCCCGCGGAAATCCTCGGCAATGTCTATGAACAGTTCCTCGGCAAGGTCATTCGCCTGACCGCCGGCCATCAGGCCCGCGTCGAAGAGAAGCCCGAGGTCAAGAAGGCGGGCGGCGTTTATTACACACCGGCCTATATCGTTGATTATATCGTGCAAAACACCGTGGGCAAACTGTGCGAAAATAAGACGCCCAAACAGATCGCCCGATTAAAAATCCTCGACCCCGCCTGCGGCAGCGGCTCGTTTCTGATCGGGGCGTATCAATATCTGCTCGATTACCACCGGGATTTCTACGCCCAGGACCGGGCCAAACATAAAAAGCTCATCTATCAAGGAAGCAACGGGCAGTATTATCTCACCATCGAGGAAAAGAAACGGATACTCCTGAATAACATCCACGGCGTCGATATCGACTCCCAGGCGGTGGAGGTGACGAAACTATCGCTGCTCCTGAAGGTGCTCGAACATGAGACGCGGGAAACCTTGCGGCTGTTCCCGGAGCGTGCCCTGCCCGACCTGGCCAATAACATCAAATGCGGCAACTCCCTCATCGGCCCCGACTTCTATCAGAACCAGCAACTCAACCTCTTCGACGATGACCAGCAGCGCAAGATCAACGCCTTCGACTGGCAACG
>CAZOCV010000326.1:0-2158 GCA_964578395.1 uncultured Pirellulales bacterium | reverse complement strand
GAAATATCGTCGATGTCGTTATGATTCAGGTATAACTGCGTTAAGTTCGTCAGTCCCGCCAGTGGAGAAATATCCCATATTTGATTATTATCCAAACCGAGTTCCGTCAAGCCGGTCAGATTTGTCAGAGGTGAGATATCCTCAATCCACTGATTTTCATTTAAGTAAAGGATGGTCAAAGACGTCATATTGGCCAAAGGGTAAATGTCGCCAATGCCATTGTTAATCAGAAAAAGATGGTTCATATCCGTCATGTTGGCCAGGGCGCTAATATCACCTATATAATTATTATCCAGGAATAGATATCTCATGCCTATCAGATTCGTCAGCGGCGAAATATCTGATATCTGATTATTCTCTAAATAAAGTACTTCCAGATTCAAGGCATAGTCCAGGCCGGTTAGGTCGCTAATACCGCAATCACGCGCCAGGAGATAGGTCAGGTCCAACATGTCCTCTTCGGTGGGATCGGTGACGCCCAGTGCGGCTTCGACGGCAGCCTCCAGGGCCGGATCCGCAAAATATACCGGTTGGGCCGAAGCCATAGCGGCTCCCAGCATGACAATCAGTAATCCCCAAAGCATGTTCTGTTTTTTCATGGTTTTCTCCTTTTTCTGCCAATTACCCGACATAACCTATTGACAGCTCTTTGGTTAGCTAAAATGGGTTCTACCCAAGAGCCTCCTTCAGCGGGGAAGACATCCCCGATGGTTGCTTTTAATATAGCAAGAACAAAGGGGATTTGCAATAGAGAACAATTTTTCATCTTTTCTCAAAGCATAAAAAAACCGTATCTGTATGCCGTATTTTTGCAGATTTGCGAAAGAAATTTGCCTTTTACATGCAAAACCGTTAGTTTTTTCTGTGGTTGTTATTTGCTGGGGGTCAATGGATGTGAATGAGAAGAACATGAATTTGGAAAAGAGCAATTTGGAGGCCGTCGAGAAGCTGCATCAGGCGGCCGGTAAATATGGGCTGGATATTCGCGGCGGCAAAGTGCGGCGGAGCAGTTCGCGGTTTTGTCTGGGTGTTGAGCATGGCGACTATAACGGCACGGAACTATTCGGCGTGGGGACGGACCGTTTCATCTGGCTGGCCTACAAGCCCAACGGCCTGAGGCGGCATCGGCTTTTCAGCGTCAATGTGCCTGAGGAAGGCGTGGTGGAATTTACGCCCGGTCAAACGCTGCCGCCTAAATCGCCCCAAACTGCCCTTGCCTGGGCGCGGTTCCCGTTGGGTGCGGATTATATTCTGCATCGGGAAGGTTATAAACTGCCCCAAACCCTCGACGTTGTGCTCTATGGCAATATTCCCGGCGGCGGCATGAGTCGGTCGGCGTCACTGAGCCTGAACCTGATTCTGACGCTCTTCGATGCCAATGGTGTCATTATTGATAATAAGCTCAAAATTGTCGATCTAGCCCAGGCTATCGAAAATGACTACATCGGCTCGCCGTGCGGCCAACTCGACCAGATTATGATTCTTTTTGCCCGCCGTGGTTTTGGTACGCATTACAACCCGGCCAATCGCCGCATTCAATATGTGCCGCTGGGTGACCATGCCGCCGATTTCCGCCTGATGGTGATGGATACCGGCACGGTCCGTCACGGCCTGGAAAAAAGTACTTACGCCATTCGTCTGAGGGAATGTCGGGATTTTGTCAGCTTGATGCAAAACGATGGTCGTAACATCAACACTCTGGCCGATGTCCGCGACGAAAACACATACAACGACCTCATGCGAAAATACGCAAAATCGCATCCCGATGCATGCAAGCGGCTGGATTATATTTTCCACGCTCAGCAGCGTTTTTATCAGATGCTTGACGCCTGGCGAAAAGGCGACATCGAAACCGTCGGCAGCATCTTCCGCGCCGACGGCCTGGGTCTGCGCGATGATTACGCCATCAGCGGACCGGAGCTGGAGGCCATGTGCGATATCGCCCGCACCGTGCCCGGTGTCCTCGGCGAGCGCATGCTCGGCGGCGGCGATAAAGGCGCATCGGGGGCCATCGTCCGCGCGGAGGCGGTGGATGCTCTCAAAAAGGCTGTCGCAACGCAGTATTCCCATCTCTGCCCCGACTACGCCGCCAAGGCCGCCGTTCACGCCCTCAGCGTCGTCGATGGCATTACCTGTTTTGATATGATGTAACCGGGGC
>CAZOCV010000325.1:0-2180 GCA_964578395.1 uncultured Pirellulales bacterium | reverse complement strand
CTGTGATTGTCTTTGAAAGTGAACTCATGTATGGCCTTAAAGGCGATGTCCCCGACGAGCCGGACTATCTCATCCCCTTTGGCCGGGCCGCCATCCGCCGCGCGGGCAGCGACGCCACCCTCATCGGTTTTGGCCGACCGACGCACATGCTGACCGAGGCCGCCGCCCGCCTGGAACAGCAAGGTATCGACGTTGAAGTTATCGACCTTCGCAGCCTCCGTCCGCTCGATGAGGAAACCATCCTCGCCTCCGTCGCCAAAACCCATCGCTGCGTCGTCGTCGATGAAGCCTGGCCTGTCGCATCCTTCGGCGCTTACGTCGCCTGGTTCATTTCCAGTCGCTGCTTCGACCTTCTCGACGCACCCGTCGAACTGGTCAGCTCCCGCGATGTCCCCATGCCCTATAACCACCGCCTCGAACTCGCCGTCCAGCCTTCCCTCGACTGCATCATGGATACTATTAAAAAGGTTCTTTATGTCTAAAGCGTGTTATATCTACTACGTACCCCCGAGATCCAAAAAAGTCATGCTGAGTACAACGAAGCATCTTTCTTATCTTTATCACCAACTTTATCCGGTAGGATTCGTTAAACACACTACCTCAATGTCATGCCCAACACCGCTCAACCATTCACCAGTAGGGCGGGCCGTGCCCGCCATTTGGATTTATTGAAAGCAATGTCTAAACCAACTTTACATGATCGGTTTCGTGGCTGTCTTGTTGGGCACGCGATCGGTGACGCCATTGGTGCTCCTTTTGAAGGTCTTACGGATGATTTGATTTATCATTCCTTTGGTTTGGCCCGTGATATCGTCAAACATCCTCCTGTCGAACAATTGACATACACCGATGACACCCAAATGATGATAGGCGTTGCTGAAGCGTTGCTCGAACATGGCCAGATTATCCCCGAAACTCTCTGTCGGGCATTTACTAATAATTACGAACCCAACCGTGGATATGGACAAGGGGCCAGAAAGATACTGGAAGCGATGAAAAGCGGACAAGATGTCCAGGCACTCGCTACAACCATTTTTTCTGGTGGTTCATATGGCAATGGCGCTGCCATGCGCGTATCACCAATAGGATTGTTATTTCATGATGATGAACAAAAAATCAAAGAACAAGCCCGCTTGAGCGCTATGCCAACCCATGTACATCCACTGGGGATTGAAGGAGCTATATTGATTGCGTCGGCGATTGGTTATGTTATTCGGGAAAACATATTCGATCGACAACATTTTTTTAGAACATTAGCAACATACGTTTGCGAAGATGAATTTCTTTGGCAGTTATCTCTTGCGGCAAAATTAAAACCGGGGGATTCGCTGGCGTCATTCGGCAACAGCATTGAGGCACACCATAGTGTGGTGACTAGCCTTGCCTGTTTTGCCGAAAATTCAGATTCTTTTACGGATGTAATCGCTCGCGCCATTGCTTTGGGAAATGATACCGATACCATTGCCGCCATGGCCGGTGCGATCAGCGGCGCATATTTAGGTATCCAGGCGATACCCCAGCATTATATAGACATGTATGAAAATGGTTCTAAGGGAATTGGTTATATTGATTCCCTTGCTCGCCGATTGTATGATATATGGCGGCGAATGGAGCGGTAACGGTGTTGGTCGTCCCAAAATTACATTTTAATTTTTGATATAACGCATGAATACCATGACTATATCGCAAACCCTGGAAAGTGGACCTGCGCTGTAGTATCAATTCATAGCGGAATCTGTTCAGGGATTGTCGTCATGGATGGGGCCGTGCCAGTCGGGCAAGGTCAGATCCTGGTCCAGTTCGCCGGTGTAATACATGCGGCCCAGATAAAGCGTGTTGATGGTTCCAGAAACATTGGCGTCGGGATTGATGATGGTGTTGCGGTTGCCGTTGAGATAACCGACCAGTATCCGTTGAATGCGGAATGAAGCCGACAGGGTGGTGTTTTCCAGGCCGTCTTCGGCGATGATAGTGTTGAGGATGCCGCTGCCGGTCCTGATTGAAGCATTCAGGATTTTACCGGTGGCGTTCACTTCATTGAGGCCCTGATAGGCGGTAATGCTGCCGAGGAAATCGCCGCCGGTAAAGGTATCATTTTCGCTGCGCCGCCGGCCATCGCGGGTGTAGCCGGTGCGCACGCGGAAAACGCGCTGGCCGGTGATGGAGGCATCGCCGTCGCC
>CAZOCV010000324.1:0-2226 GCA_964578395.1 uncultured Pirellulales bacterium | reverse complement strand
GGGAGGAGGCGACAGGCCGTTTAGTACAAAAAGGAGGAGGAAAATGTTTTTTCTTGTGTCAAGTTGTTAGCTACCTGATTATACGCAGCAGATTTATCGTGGTTCGCAATTTTTGGCGGCCGTTACATAAAAAAAAACACAGCATGACCGTGAACTTTGTAACCATTTGTCAATAAAACAGTTATAATTTTATCACTCTGGCGGCTTGAGCAAAAAAGGAAGAAATATGCAAATTGGCTTTTTAGGCCTGGGTAAAATGGCTAAGGCCCTGATTTCGGGGATGATTCGGGCCAAACGCGTCCGGCCGGAAGATGTTATCGGCTATGACCCCATCCTTTCCTGCGGCCAAAAACTACATTCAGAGCAGGGAATTCGGTTGGCCCAAAGTGCGGCTGAGGTATGGCAGCAAGCTGAAGATATGGTTTTTCTGGCATTCAAACCGCAGAATTTTCCGCAGGCCGTAACGCCGCCAGAGAATTTTGATGGAAAGGACAAAATCGTTGTTTCCATTCTTGCCGGCGTGCGCATTGAACGCATTCGACAAAGTCTTCCGGGGGCGAAAGTCATCCGGGTAATGCCCAATACGCCGTGTCTGGTAGGGCGTATGGCGTGCGGTTTCGCGGCCGGCGAGGATGTCACGGACGCTCAGAAGCAGGCCGTCCGACAACTGCTCGAATCGTGCGGCGTCGCCCTGGAAGTGAGCGAACCGGCTCTCGATGCCGTAACCGGCCTGAGCGGGTCCGGTCCGGCTTTTGTGGCTTACCTTATCGACGCTTTTATCGCCGCCGGGCTTGAGGTTGGTTTGGATAAAACGACCGCCCGGCAGTTAGCCTTGGAAACCTTTATCGGTACGGCCGAACTGCTCAAAAACCTGAACCTTACCGGCCCGGACCTTATGGCAATGGTAACTTCTCCTAATGGGACAACGGCGGCAGGGCGGGAGCTACTGGAAGGCTCCGATATACGGCAGATTATTATCAATACGATTCGCAGGGCCACCCAGCGCAGTCGTGAACTTGGGGGATAAAATCAGCCTTCGATTTTCCTGTTAATAAAAATCGTAAAAATTATTTGGATAAAGCGTTGATGGATAGTATAGAAACACCCATTATAGAAATAATCATTATTTTCATTTGGATTGTCGTGTCGCTGGTATTACTGGCGATATGGCTGAAAAAGACTCGTTTCGGCCGTGATGCGTTTTCCGCGGCGCGTTCGTTGCCTGTCATTACCGGGCGGGACGTGCTTATTGCCGGCGGTTTTTTTCTTGGCGTACAGCTTGTCGGCGGTCTGTTCATCGTCAAAGATGAGCTGAACTGGCGGATGATGACGTTGAGATTCACGGTGTTGGTTTTGGGCCAACTGGCAATGGTGGCGCTTATTATGACGATTTTTTTCAGCCGTAATCAAAAAGTGGAGTTGAGTTTTAAGCATTTCGACCAAACCGTCGAACGGGCCGTGGTTTATTATATTGCGGCCGGCGGCCTGGTGATGCTGATATTGTTGATGACGTTATGGATAAGCGGCGTCGAACTGAATGAGGCGCGCAAGCACGAAATTCTGGATTTGTTGGGAAAGTTCCCGCCCTGGCACACGGTGGTTGTTATGGTTGTGGGAGCGGTGCTGGCGGCTCCTCTCTGTGAAGAATTATTGTTTCGCGGGCTGCTTCAGCCGTTTCTCATCGACCAGTTGGATCGCGTCGGCCGCGTGCAGGATATAAACGCGGCGGGGGAAGCTGTTGCCATTCGCACGGCAAGCCGCTGGGGCGGAATTTTTCTGACCAGCGTTATTTTCGCCGTCTTACATGGCGAGATGCAGCACTGGCCGGCGATTTGGGCGTTGGGCGTTATCCTCGGTGTCGCTTATGATCGCTTTGGCAACCTGCTGATACCGATTCTGGTGCATTTTCTTTTCAATGGTGTCGAAATTTCATTACTTCTGGCCGGAAACTAACGTTTCTATTGCTCTAAAATACGTACTTGAAATGCACCCTGGTCTTGCAGTTTGCCGCTGATGGCGGTGGCGGCGTACAGGCCGAAGGGCTGGGCGGCCTCGGTGTCAATTTTTCCGAAACGGACCATGCCGATCTTGCCGGTGACGTTGTCGCCCGCCTGCCCGGCTTCGGGCAGAAAACTCGTCAGCGATGAAGCCGGCAGCACGCCCGCGCCAACATAGCTGGAGCCGAAGGTACCGCTGACCATCATCATCCCGACGTTGCCGCTGCGT
>CAZOCV010000323.1:0-2252 GCA_964578395.1 uncultured Pirellulales bacterium | reverse complement strand
AGTTGATTGATGATCCTGCTACCAGCGTGGATGCGGTGTATTGCGCCGGGCCGGTGATCATGATGAAATATGTGGCCAAGACCACGGAGCCTTATAAGATACCGACGATTGTCAGTTTGAATCCGATTATGGTTGATGGCACGGGCATGTGCGGCGGCTGCCGGGTGACCATCGGCGGCAAGGTGAAATTTGCGTGCGTGGATGGGCCGGAGTTTGACGGCCATCAGGTCGATTATGATGAACTCATGGATCGACTCAGCATGTATAAAAATGACGAGAATCGGGTTATGGATGAGTTCAAAAAACATTCGTGTAAGCTTGAAGCGCAGATTAAAGCGATGAAGGAATGATAATAGAAGCTAGAAGTAAGAAGCAAGAAGCAAGAATATAATTTCCGCCTGCGTGGGAATGACATTTTTAAATATTGAATAAGGCATTGTAATGACAGACCAGAATACTACAGGTAAGAGTTTAACGGCGAAGGAACGGTTGGCGATTGAGCGGGTACGGATGCCCGAACGGGGGGGGCAGGAGCGGGCGCGGGATTTCGCGGAAGTAAATATCGGGCTGGCGGAAAAAATTGCGATGCAGGAGGCGCAGCGGTGTCTGCAATGCAAGAAGGCGCCTTGCGTGGAAGGCTGCCCGGTCGGCATCGACATTCCCGGTTTTATCAAGCTCATCAGCGAAGGCAAGTTTCTTGAGGCCGCCGCCATGATTCGCAAGGATAACAACCTGCCGGCGGTGACGGGGCGGGTGTGTCCGCAGGAAACGCAGTGCGAGGAAAAATGCGTGCGCTGCAAGAGCGGCGCGCCGGTGGCCATCGGCTGGCTGGAGCGGTTTGTGGCCGATTACGAGCGCACCCACCGCGAGGGGCGGCCGCGGACCCAGACGGCCAAAACCGGCAAGCGCATTGCCTGCGTCGGTTCCGGCCCGGCGGGCGTGACCTGCGCGGGGGAACTGGCCAAGATGGGCCATGAGGTTACGATTTTTGAGGCATTTCACAAAGCCGGCGGCGTGCTGGTGTATGGCATTCCGGAATTTCGCCTGCCCAAAAGCATCGTTCAGGATGAAATTGATAATCTCAAATCACTGGGCGTAACGATTGAATGCAACGTTATCATCGGCCGCACCCTCACCATTAGCGACCTGCTCGAGGAAGAGGGCTTCGACGCCGTTTTTATCGCCAACGGCGCGGGATTGCCGGTTTTTATGCAGATGCCGGGCGAGAACCTCAAGGGGGTTTACAGCGCCAACGAATACCTCACGCGCACCAACCTGATGGGAGCGTACCAGTTTCCCGAATGCGATACGCCGATCATACGCGGCAAGCGGGTGTGCGTGATTGGCGGCGGCAACGTCGCTATGGACGCCGTGCGCACCAGCAAGCGACTGGGGGCGGAAGAAAGCATTATTGTCTATCGCCGCGCCCGTGAGCAGATGCCCGCCCGCGTGGAGGAAGTGCATCACGCCGAGCAGGAAGGCATTCGCTTCGAGATGCTGACCAATCCGACGGCGGTACTGGGTGATGATAAGGGCTGGGTGCGAGGCATGACCTGCATTCGCATGGAGCTGGGCGAGCCAGACGCGTCCGGGCGGCGGCGGCCGGTGCCGGTGAAGGGGTCCGAATTCGAGATTCCCTGCGATTTGGTCGTGGTGGCGGTGGGGACGCAGGCCAACCCGCTGATTACGCAGACCACGCCGGATTTGAAAGTGAACAAGTGGGGCTACATCGAGGTGGACGATAACCTGATGAGCAGCATCCCCGGCGTCTTTGCCGGCGGCGACATCGTCCGCGGTGCGGCGACGGTGATATTGGCGATGGGCGATGGGAAGAAAGCGGCGCAGGGGATCGACCGTTACCTCAAAAAATAAATTTTATATTGAACCACGGATTGGCACGGATTTTCACGGCTTTAATTCAAGCGGAATCAATCGCGGATGGCGTGGAATAGTGCGGATTTGTAGGGAGGGGCGGGACATGCCCGCCTTTCTCTTTTGGGGAACGGCTGCATCGTAGAAAAATTTTAAGCGAAGTCAATTCCGCGAAATTTACCGCGGTGAAATTGTAAACGAATTCAGAAGGTTTTTTGTTTCGAGGGAATTCCACCCGCAACTTGTCGGCGCCGGTCCGCTGACATCTATACATTCGGGCCGGAGGATTACTGGTCCGCTGTTGGAGCAACGGCCTCGGCGGGATATTCCACCCGTGCGGCATCCAGGGTGGCCCCGACGCTATAGGCGAGGTTGACGCG
>CAZOCV010000322.1:0-2275 GCA_964578395.1 uncultured Pirellulales bacterium | reverse complement strand
CCGTCCAGCGTCTCGGCCCCACCACCCGCCAGGTCATCGACAACACCGAATGCTCTATCCTCATCGTCAAGGAACCGGGCTTCGCCTTCGACTTGGATTAATTCGGCCATAAATCTTTGCCAAAAAACAAGGCGATTTTTTACGATTTTGCTATAGTCGTAGCCGAAAAAACCGCATATTTTCTCCATTTTTCCATTTTTGTAATATTGGGAAATCTTTTGCAACCACTCACAGATGGCCAAATTCGCTGTTTTCGATTGACGGCGTAGTTCCGCGCAATTACAATAAGTTCGATTGGTTTTCTTCCGATTCTTATTATTTTCAGAGGTTGCCGTGAAAAATTCAGGAACTGGTTTACCCCGAAAAGCGTTTCTTGTTTGCGTTAGTTTTTGCGCCTCCGCGCTCGCCATGAACTGGCAAACCGAAACCGTGCAAAGCACCGGCCAGGTTGGGTCATTTCCCGACATCGCCGTTGACGCCTCCCACCAGCCGCATATCGTCTATCGCTACGACCGAACCACCGGAAACGATTCCCTGATTTACGCTATCAAAACCCCCGCCGGCTGGACGTTCGAAACCATCGCGGATGCGGATTTCGGCTTATACAGTTCTATTCTGCTTGATAGCGGCGTCCCCCGCATCGCCAGCAGCAATACCACCACCACACTGCATTATATTAGCCCCGGCGGGAGCGGCTGGGATTTTCAGCAGATTAACGGCATCCTTTACAACGTCGATGCCACCCGCATCGCCAGGCACCCCATTAACGGCGGAATTTATATCATGTATCGCCATAACGTCCCCGGCGTGGGCGGGCGCATCAGCATCTCGAATAACGCTTACGGTGCGTGGCAAACCGAGACCCTGCCTTCATCGGGCATGTTGCAGTATGTTGATATGGCTATCGGCGGTGATGGCGTCATTCATGTCGTGTTTGGTTATTACGATAGTTCCATCTCCACCGGCGGCGTCAAGTATTGCCGCTCGGACACCGGCTGGACCGAACAACCCGTTATGACCTCCGGAATAAATCCAAGCGTCGGCGTCGCCCTCGGCCTCGATACCGCCAATCAGCCTCATATCATCAATCGCGTGGGCAATGAAAACATAGCGTATTACTGCTCGCTCAGCGGCGGCAACTGGAATGCTGCGCCCATCGGCGATATCTATGGCCCATCCGGCGGCTGTAAAATCGTCATGTCCGCCCAGGATCGGCCTTGTGCCGTCATCAGTCAGAGTTTTGCCGCAACCAACGGCACAGATTGGCGTATCCGCGACATTAGCGACATGCAGCGCGATGGCCGCATGGCTATCGACGGACTTGGCAACGTACATTTATGTTCGTATAATAATTCCGCGTACGATTTAATTTATACCAAAGGCGAACCCACGCCCTTTGAGCAAATTCCCAACGGCGACTTCGAAGGCGGCGAGACAGACTGGTACGTCTGGGGCGAGGGCGGCAGCGAAGGCGTTCTGCAATACGCCGCGGACATCGTGGAATATCCTTTCTCCAGCGGCAACCATGTTGCCCGCATCCGGGCTTTTGACCCCTGGGATAACGGTTCGGCCGGACACTCACTCTCCGTGAATATGGACCTGCCTACCGCCGATGACCAGTTGTATCTGGCCTTCGATTATCAGTTTCTTTGCTCCGACAGTACTGTACAAATCAGCTTGAGTACGCAATATGATCCTTTGCTGCTGCTCACCGGCCCAACCCAGCCTATGACGCAGATGCAGTCGTTTCTCATGCCTGTCCCCTGGAAAATTCTCGATATGCCCGACGCCATCCTGAGTTTTTATCTCAACGTCCAGAATACCAGTTCCTCACAAACCGAAGGCTATGGTTTCTACCTGGATAATGTCCGGCTTCTGCAAAATCTGCCCGGCGATATCACCGGTGAAGGCGAGATCGACCTGCTGGACTTCGCCGTTCTCTCGGCCAACTGGCAAAACACAGATTGCGGCGACTGCAATGGCGCGGATCTTTCCGGCGACCACAATGTCACTACCGCCGACCTTGAAATCCTGGCGCAATACTGGCTGACCGGAAAATAAATTTACCACCGCTCGCCGGTCAAGGCACATAGGACAAGATAAATACCAGATAATTCCTTTCGCCGGTCTGCAAGGCGGAATGGTTATGCACGGATTCCAGCACCACCCGTGGGCGGAATAAAAGGAATCCGGCATATTCCACGCTCGGTTACTCCAGGTCAACAGGCATGATATCGAACGTGCGAATTTTCCAGGGCTCGATGGAAAAGTTCAA
>CAZOCV010000321.1:0-2285 GCA_964578395.1 uncultured Pirellulales bacterium | reverse complement strand
AAATCTCCTCAGAATCATGGGAAGGCGTTGACAGGGATTTATTCGAGATATTGCGAAAACAGCGCGCCCAAATCGCCGCGGAAAAGCAGCTTCCCGCTTACGTTGTTTTTGGCGATGCTGCCCTGCGGGATATGGCGCGGCGGCGTCCTGCAGCGCCTGATAATTTTCTTCGGGTTCACGGCGTCGGGCGGCAAAAATGCCAGGAGTACGGCGAGATATTTCTCAATGCTATTGTTGCATACTGTAATACCCACAAGCTGGAAACCAATGTTGAGGCAAGGGAGATTGCGGCCGCATCGAAAAACAAGGCATCTTCCGGCATCAGTGCGGCCAGAATGTCGGCGTTTGCGTTATTTGGACAGAAAAAATCCATTAAAGATGTGGCCCTGGCCGTTAAACGAGCGGAATCCACTACGCTGCAATACCTCGTGGAATATATCGTAGAAGAAAAATTAACCGATCCGCGGCCCTGGGTGGATGAAGCAGCCTTTCAAGACATCATCGGTGCGGCAGACCAGGTGGGGATGGAGCGCACGAGGCCGGTTTTCGATTATTTGCAGGGTCGGATCGATTTCCCTCAAATAAGAATCGCTCTGGCCTGCCTCCGCAACATAAAATAATCCCCCTTGACTATTTTTAAAATATTGTTATATTGTCACATTATTATGATAATATATTACAAATAAGGAGTTTACGATGCAGCGTCGTGATTTTCTTAAAGGTGTTGCCTTCGGGGCGGCTGTACAAGGATTGCGGCTTCCCGCCTGGGGTCAGGAAAAAATAGCCAAACCCGCGCAACCTAATGTGCTGTATATATTTATCGATCAGTTGCGGGCGGACGCCTGCGGGTGTTATGGGGGACAAAACATCACCACGCCGCACATTGACCAGTTGGCTGCAGAAGGTGTTCGCTTCACCAACGGCCTGTCCACCTGCCCGGTATGCACGCCCTATCGCGGCATGGTCCAGACCGGCCGCCACCCAACCCATTCCGGCATCCTGCTCAATTTCACCGAGGCCAACCCCAGCCTGCGTTGCGTGGCCCACGATTTCGGCGACGCCGGGTATCGTACCGGCTTCATCGGCAAATGGCATCTCGCCGGCGGCATCCATAAATACGCCGGGCTGAACGAATTTCCCACCAAGGAAAAATGGAAATCTCTTCAGGACCCCAATGCCGAATATGTCCCTCCCGGTCCGCATCGCCTCGGTTATGATCACTGGGAAGCCTTCAATTTTCACGCCTCTTTTAATAACTACTGGTTTTACCGCGATGAGAAGGAACGTATCTACTACCCTGGTTACGAGACGGACATCCAGATCGATCAGGCCATCGGTTTTATGAAGGCTTGCCAACATGCCAACGAACCGTTCTATCTGACGGTCGCTCCGCACCCGCCGCATCCGCCGTTCCGAACCAGTCATTGCCCGGAAGGATACTTGGAAAAAATTCCGGAAAATCTGCACTGGTCGCCGAACGTGCCGGAAAATCATCCCCGCCGCACTGACCCGTTCGAAGCCCGCTGCTATTACGCCATGAGCAAGAACACCGACGACAACATCGGACGAATCATGAAGTTTCTGCACGAGTCGGGCCTGATTAAGAACACCATCGTGGTGCTTACCTCCGATCATGGCGAACAGCACGGCTCCCATAATCGCACCAATAAAATGGTTCCCTATGCCGAGTCGGTCAATATTCCGCTCATCATGCGTTTGCCCGACGGTCCGCGCGGCGAAATCAGCGACGCTCTTTATACGCCAATAGACCATCGCGCGACGCTTTGCGGTCTGGCCGGCCTCAGTGCCCCGAAAGAATGCGACGGCATCGACCTTTCGGCGGTATGTCGCGGTCAAAAAGACAGCAACCGCGAGGACGTCCTCATGGCGAACTACTCGGCCAACTGGGACTATTTCCAAACCGGTACGGACTGGCCTGAATGGCGCGGCGTGCATACCAAAACCCACACCTATGTCAAATGGCTCACCGGCGAAGAAGAACTTTATGACAACCTCGCCGATCCTTACCAGATGAACAATCTGGCCGCAGAGGGTAAAACACCTACAGAACTGGGCCGCTTCCGTGACCGCCTCAAAACGCTGCTTGCCGAAGCCCATGATGATTTCCGGCCCGGCAACCGTTACGCCGAGTGGTTCGACCAGGAGCGAAACTGCATCGAGACCGGGCTAGGCAAGATGCGCGGCGAAGGATAAAGAGAAGGATAAAGGGGACATTCTACTTTTTTATCATTGCATGACAGGTTTTGTTTGCTACAATTGAATCA
>CAZOCV010000320.1:0-2319 GCA_964578395.1 uncultured Pirellulales bacterium | reverse complement strand
GAGATACGCTTTTCGGCCAGCGGCGGCTGGAAGAACTGGCGGTGCGTCATCGTCAGGCGGATGTGGAAGTGCTGATGGACGCGGTTTTCCGCGAGGTTGAGGCGTTTCGGGTGGGCGAACCAGAAGACGATGCGACGCTCGTAGCGGTGGATTTCAAGCCATCGGTGGGACTGGGAGATTAAATTGACGCTGCGGCGGATATTATTAGGGATTCCCCGGATACTGTGGCTGCTGCCCCCGACGGCGGTGCTGCTGGCGGGGATTGGTCTGCTGTGCATTCGCTCTTCGGCGGGGGAGCAGGCGGCGGAGCTGTTTGGCAAGCAGGTGATGTGGATAGGGCTGGGGCTGGCGGGGTTTATCGCGGTGAATCTGGTGTCCTGCCGCAAACTGGGGGAGTATAGTTACATCCTGTTTGCGGTGAGCCTGGGACTGCTGGGGTTGTTGCTGGTGGCGAAATTCCTGCATTGGCAGACGCCGCTGCTGCCCAGTCCGCGGGGGGTCTATCGGTGGATGGTGCCGTTTTATTTTCTGGGGGTGGAGATGCAGTTTCAGCCGTCGGAACTGGCCAAATTCAGTTATATTCTGGCGCTGGCATGGTATCTCCGCGTGCGGGAGAATTACCGGTATTTTTGGGGGCTGGTGGGGCCGTTCGTGCTGACGCTGCTGCCGATGGGATTAATTCTCAGGGAGCCGGATCTGGGCACAGCGCTATTGTTTTTCCCGGTGTTTCTGGCGATGCTGTTTGTGGCGGGGGCGCGGCGGCGGCATCTGGCCCTGATTGTGCTGGGGGCGCTGCTGGCGGCGCCGGCGATGTATTTTGTGGGGATGGAAAAATATCAGCGCCAGCGCATCGACGTGCTGGTGCATCAGGAAAGCACCAATCCCGCGTGGCTCAACAACGAGGGCTACCAGTTGTACCGCTCGAAGTTGTGCATCGGGACGGGCGGCTGGACGGGCCATACCCTCGATGAGAATCTGCTCTCGCTGGGCAGTCGGCTGCCGGAAGGACACAACGACTTCGTCTTCGCCCTGATAGCTCATCAGTGGGGCTTTTGGGGGGCGGTGGGTGTGCTGGCGTTGTTTGAAGTGTTATTGCTGGCGGGCGGCTGGATCGCCTGGCGGCAGAGCGATCCTTTCGGCAAGCTGGTGGCGGTGGGGGTGACGTCGCTATTGGCCGCCCAGGTCTTTATTAACGCGGGCATGACGATGGGCCTGATGCCGATTACCGGGATGAACCTCCCCTTCGTCAGTTACGGCGGCAGCAGCATGTTATGCAGTTTTATCCTGCTGGGACTGCTGGCGAATGTTTCGCGGTCGCGTACGTATCATTTATCCGCCCGCCGGCCGTTTGACTTTTCCGGGCGGTAAACCACGATGCGGTTCTTGCCGGCGGCCTTGGCCTGCAAGAGGGCTTTATCGGCGCATTCGAGCAGTTCCTGCGGCGTCTGGGCATGGGATTGGCGCCGACCGGCCAGGCCGATGCTGATGGCGGGCAGGGTCGCCGGCGGCAAAGCGGTGGCGTCGTCGGCGTCGGCGGCGGTATGGCTCAGATGAACGGCTTCGCGTTCATAGAGGCGGCGGATGCGTTCGGAGATGTCCAGGGCCAGTTCCTCCGTCGCCGCTTCCAGCAGGACGACGAACTCATCGCCGCCGAGTCGGCAGCACATATCGCCATCGCGGACGGCCGCTCGCAGGAGCTTACCCAGAAAGGCGATGAGCTTATCCCCGGCGGCGTGGCCCAGGGTGTCGTTGACCTGCTTGAAGCCATCCATGTCGATCATCATGCACGCCAGGTCGTTTTGCTCCGTGGCGGACTGAGCAAACAGGGCCGCGAGATATTCTTCAAAGAACTTGCGGTTGGCCAGGCCGGTCAGCGAGTCGGTCAGGGCGGTTTTTTTGAGACTCTGCATGTTGCGTTCGAGCGACACCGTGCGGCGGGCAACCTTCTGATTAAAGCGCTGGTGGGTTTGCGTCAGCTCATCGCGGTTTTTTTGCAGGGCGGCAAACAGGTCGGCGAACTCCCGGCCCAGGTCCCCGAAAACACCCCGATGGTCCTGCTGCGACGGCGGGTTTTTCCCTTCCCGCCGGACGGCGCGAATCTCTTCCAGCAGCCGTCGGCCGGCCGCCAGCGGCCAGCTTCGCCCGATAAGCAGGCCCAGGCCAAAGGCCAGCAACCCCGCTGTCAGCAGCGGCCAATCCACGCCCAGGCCCAATAAAAACATATATTTCATGATAACTATGCACCTGCCAAAACGTTAAGCTCTCCCCTTATATCGGCATAAATGACATGCAAATTCAAGGACGGCTGGCCCTTTTTGT
>CAZOCV010000319.1:0-2377 GCA_964578395.1 uncultured Pirellulales bacterium | reverse complement strand
ACCATCAGGGCGGCGCCGTCCGGCCAGTCCAGATGGAACTGGCTGCGTTCGACGCGGTAATAAAACCGGTCGCTGGTCAGGTCGATTAAATGAACGTAAATGTCATCCACCTCCGCCAGCACCACAAAGTGGTTCTTATGCGGCAGGTGCAAAATAACCTGAGTTCCGGCCATCGCCATCAATGATTTCAAATCCGCTTTTACCGCCGCGGCGTAAAGACCCTGCTGACGGCAATATTCCCGCATGGTGTACATCGAGGTGCTGCCATTGACGGAATCGACCAGCGGCGCAAGCTGGCTTGCCGACCAGTTGCGTCCCAGTTTCTCGCCCACATACGCCAGCGCCGCCGTCGCGCAATTGGCCGGACCGGTCAAGTTCTGCGCGGCCAGACGTTTGGCCAATAAGGTTTCGCTGTCCACCTGACGCAAAGACTGATCGCTATAAGAAGCATAATACCGCAGCGGTGCAGCCGTCGGCGACAAGCTTAAATCAATCGAAGCTCCCTGCGCCGGTTTTACCGTGAAAACGTCCTGAGCCGGTGTGGCCAGAGATATGTTCGTATAGCTCCAGATATCGCGCGAAATCAGCGTTAAGTCGCCGTGAAGTTTTTCAATGGTAACGGTTTGCGGCATCCAGGTGCTGCCGATGAGAACAAAATCATCATACGTCTGCAAAATCATATCGCCGCCGGGGAACGTCAAAATATAATCCGATACCGTCCAGGCTTTGTCGCCGTCGAGCGTCAGTTCCAGAAAAAAACCCGTCGGATAATGGATTTGCATGTCCACCTCAATGGCGCCGTCACTGTTGGTTTCCGTCGCCGTGATGGTTGCCTCGCTAAGTCGTTGCCAGGAATATGCCCCGTAACCCCAGGGGACCACGCCCGCTGTCAGCGGCCCGTTAATATTTGGGGCTGTGGCCTGTGCTTTGGCTACCTCTACGAATTCCATGGATTCATCATAGCGCGTAAAAGTTTCGCCGTTCCATGCGATGGTTTTGGCGGCTTGGGTCTGCGGGTCGAAATATTCATACATAAATGTTTTATCCAGCGGCGGCCGGACAGAATCTTCACGGGCCAGCAATTCCTGTGACCAGCGAAAACGGCCATCGTTATAATGAACCGTTTCCGTGGTTTTCATGGTGTATTCGTTGGCGTACTCATAACGAACATTAAAAGGAATCGCCTCAAGCCGCATTTTTTGCAGGGTGGTGTCAACTTCGGGTTTATGGGTGCTATTTTGATAATCCGCAATTTCATCCGCGATGAGCTGCTGCAGTTGCGCTTCGTCGGTAATTTGCGCCGGTTTATACGCGGTGTGCTCCGCGGTAAGCGCCCCCGATGTTATCCACGTATTACGCGGCTGTGCGGTCAACCCCTGCAAAATGGTGTTTATTTCCGCGGAACTGAGCTGTCTTTGTGCCAAAACAGTCGAATGACAGGCCGCCAGAATCAGGACAAAACCTAAAAACTTTTTCATAAATACTCCTTTACGTTACAAGAAAAGGTGCAAATAAACCCTGGAGCCGCCAAGGGCGCCCACAACCATCGGTTTACCTAAAGACACGGCGAAAAGAAAGGATGTTGATAGGAAAAAGTATGCCCCTCCGGATTTCGGCAAGCCCCAGGAAGAAAAAGTTTATAAGTGCAGTTCGTAAATCAAGTTAGCTTATCGCGCACAGGTAGGTTGTTTTGCAATATGTTTTACTTGTGGTTAAAAATTATATTCAAAGTTGGAATCGTGAACTTTAGCCGGTTTCTTCCAGCCAGAATTCCACAAATGCCGCTAAATCAAGGATATCCACGTTATTATCCCGATTCAGGTCGGTCTGCTGACACCAATCCGGATCCGCACAAGTTGTTGACAGCCAAAATTGAGCTATATAAACCAAATCGCCCAGATTAACAATTCCACTTTCATCGAAATCTCGCGTGCGAACCTGGACAATTTGTATCGTTCGTTCGATAAAAGGGGGATCGTTGGGGCTTGTGGATGGTCCTGCATATAAAGCAATATTGGGATCGCCGACATCAGTTGCGGTATAATCAAAGATAAACCATTCTCCAACAAAGGGTTCATCATCCGTCCAAAAGGAATACCCACACTCACACTTACCCTCGTCTATAAAGAAAAATACATTGGCTCCCTCATTTACACCTAAAGCTGCTGGGAGTATAGAATCATCACACATATTTTCTAGAGTGCGACAGAATAATTCACCTAAAAAAACATTATTTCCCTCCAGTATGATTTTACCTGTTGTGGATATGGCGACATTAGAAGAAACAACTACCACCAATGTCTGGCCGACCATGATGGGGTGGCCGTTATAGGGAGTGATGCCGTCGGGTTCGTAAAGGTCAAGCCAATAATCACCT
>CAZOCV010000318.1:0-2398 GCA_964578395.1 uncultured Pirellulales bacterium | reverse complement strand
TGTGGGTAAGTTATCCGCGCAGCGACGAGCGGGGCAGGGAACTGGTGCGGTCATCGCTCGTTGATGAACTGCTGAGGGTATGGCCCGACATAAAAGTGGAAAGTCAGGACGAATTAAACGTTTGGGATACGATTGCCACGCCGGGCCAGTTAGGGCGCACGCTGGCGGGGGCGCTATCCGGCCTGCGTTACGACCAGCCGGTCGGTGACTTGTGGCTGAGTTTAACCCAGCATGTCCTCAACGGCTCCCAGTACGAATTTTACGCCCGCCATCTTGCCGGCCTGCTGCATCCGCGTCCGGCGACTCTGGCACCGGACGTTGCCGAGGCATTTTTTCAAAAACACACCACCACCAGCGCCAGCCGTCTGGAAAGCTTCGCCGCCTGCCCCTTCCAGCATTTCGCCCGCCATATGCTTAACCTTACCTCGCGGGAAGAATTCGAGCTGGCGGCCGTGGATTTTGGCATTTATTATCATCGCGGCCTGTGCGCGGTGTTTACGGGATTGCAGCACGCGGGGCAAAACTGGGCGTCGGCCGAAACTGAAACTCTGGAACGGCTGGTCGATGAGTTTCGGGCGAGGTATGAACAAGTCGATGGTCCGGCGGGTGCGTTGTTTGCTTCATCGGGGCGAAATCGTCGGTTATTGGCCGGGGCGGCGCGGCGGTTACTGATGTTTTGCGGACATTTGCGGGAACGGGCCAGGGTAAGCCGCTTCGAGCAGATTTGGGCGGAAGCGCGTTTTGGCGACAGGGCGGGGCCCGATGGGCAAGCCGAGGTATTTGAGATGCTGAAACTGGGCGATGTGGCCGGCCGGGAATTCTGGCTGGAGGGCATGATTGACCGCGTGGACATCTGCCGTGACGGGGGGCGGACCGGTGTGGCCATCTACGATTATAAGATGTCCGGCAGGCTGTTTTCATGGTCCAAGATTTATCACGGGCTGGAGTTGCAGTTGCCGCTTTATCTGGCGGTGACGATGGCCCAACGCAAGCTGTGGGGCAGCGCGAAGGTGGATCCTGCCGGAACCTTTTACCTGGGGATTCTCGGCAAGGGGCAAACGCAGGCGGGGCAATTGCCGCCCATCTGGCCGGCGATGGAGATAGAGCCGCTGCGGGGGCACAAAGCTCAGGGCGTATTCGACAGCGGCTGGCTCAAACAACTGGATGAGAGTTTGACGCCGGGAACATGGTCGTCGTTCTTTACCGTATATGTCAAAGCGGACGGCTCCATGCAAAGCAGCAGAACAAAAGGCCTGCTCGACGCCGCTCAAATGCACGCTGTCATGGAGCATAGCCGGTCTATGGCCTGCCGCGGGGTGGAAAAGATGCTTCAGGGCGACATTGCCGTCGCGCCGTATCGACTGGAGGATGAAAGCCCTTGTACGTATTGCCAAATGCAGGGGGTTTGCCGCTTCGATCCCGAAATCGGCGGTTACCGGTTCCTCGCCCCGCTGGCTCAGACGCAAGCCCTGGAACAATTGCGGTGACGATGTCATGGCGGGACATCTATAAAATCGCCCCGTAATATGCTTAACGCACGAAATACGGGGCGATATGAATTTTAATGCCAGGCTCTGCCCAGAGGGCTGAAGGGTTATTTCAAAAGCTCCCAGAGATTACCGAATTTCAGCCAACTGGCGGTAGGACCGCCGGCGTTCCAGGGTTGCCACCAGGCATCGTCAAATATTTCTTCATCCATACAGAAATTGACGTGGCCGTCGCCGAAGCAGGCGTTCAGGCCCAGCGGGTCTTTCTCGATATTTTTTGTGTGGGCGCAAAAAACTTTTTCCTGAACGCCATTAAAAGATTCTTCAGTTTGCAGAGGCTCGGTGATAACGGCGTAATTCGCCTTGAAATCCGCAGCCTTCGTGCATAAAAATTCTCTCGCCTCGTTATAGTCGCTAAAAACACCCCATTGCGGATTATGCTTTTTGACGGGGAAATAATGATAGCCCTGACGAACGCTGGCGTTATATTGATTCTCGGTTCCCGGGAAGTCAACACCGGGAATTTTACCCCACTCGCGTGTGGGATCGTTAATGGCAATATCAATGGTAAAGGCTTTGGCTTTCTGGGCGGGGCAATAAAAGACTTCCGGATTATCAACGATTTTATCCTGGTAAAGAATGCCAAAGTTTCGATATTGATAATCGCCGGCGGCATCCAGCCACCGATAGAATCGGACATAACGCGTGGCATCGGGAGCAAAAACATCCGGAACGTCGGGCTGTTCATCGGGATACAGGGCGTGGGGTAGCGCCAGGCCATAGTTATCACTCGAATAGGCCATGATGCCCACAAAAATAGAGTGCAGGTTCGTGCCGCATAATACTTTTTTGGCCTGTTCCCGTGCCTTGTTCAGAGCCGGCAGCAGAATCGACACCAGCAGGGCAATGAT
>CAZOCV010000317.1:0-2477 GCA_964578395.1 uncultured Pirellulales bacterium | reverse complement strand
TAAGTACCTTCTGGCTTTCTGGCGATAACGGCGTTTCGGGTCAGTGGGGCGAAGATTACAAACCGCTCGAATGGGTTTCAGGAACCGGACCTTCTGGCTGGACATTCTCTACCCAAACCAATTCGGATCCCACAACGGGTTCTTACACAGATCAAATCCCCGTGTGGACGACCGCGAGTGCCGGCTTGCAGCTGGATGCCGCCAACCTGGCCAGCGAGGTCTTCACCGTAACCATCAAGTTTGATACCGAGGACATGTGGTGGAGCAATCCCGAAGATTACCTCTATGGTTGTAATACCGCTCCGAACAGCCTTGATGGCCTGACTATGTTCTTTGGATCCTATTTTTCCAAGGATGGCGTGGATGTTAATTTATATGAGGGCAATATGTTTGCTGTCCCTGAGCCGGCGACAATGATGATACTGGCGCTGGGCGGCTTGTTCTGTTGGCGCAAAAAATAATTTAACGATAAGATGGCTGACGTCGGCGTTCATCCGCCGCGTCAGCCCATTTTCTTAATTTGATTTTTTCAAATAGCAATTCATTGCTTTAACGAAGGGAAAAATTATGAATAAATTGCATATCTTAACTACCCTGTTCATTCTTGGCATGGCAGCGGCCGCTAGCGCGGTTTGGTCTTCTGCTCCTGTGGAAATGTGGACGGAAACCGGGCCGGAAATGATTGAAAGCAACAAAAACATATATTACGGAGGAGGCGTCTTTGATGGTAATTTCTACACTGGTCAGTTGAACTATGGGCCTTTGGAATATGCCCCCGTGCAATCAAACCAGACGGCGATGGTCAACGACTATGAAATCGGCATTACCGGTACAACTGATGGCGGATGTAAATCTTCACTGCCGGTTGGTGATTATATCTTCTGGAGCAGCAACAGCGGCGGTATTTGGCGGCTCGATAGCGACTGGACCAACAACGTCGGTAAAGTTGATCCGGGCAGCCTCCCCGAAGCACTTGCGACCGATGGCACATACCTGTTTACAAACAGTGACAATAACCGCAATACAATTTACAAATATGCCATTGACAACCAGGCAAATTCTTTCAGTCTCACACAAGACTTTGCTGTTACCGTAGTAAACGCCAGCCGATTCAGAGGCCTAAGTTATTACGATGGCTACGTCTATGCTGTTGATTACGGCGGGACCGGTATCTATCAGATTGATGCGAGTACCGGCAATTATATCCAACTGGGGAACCATATCAGTGCAGACGCTTATCAAGCCGTTCGGTATAATAATGAGCTTTGGGTTGTCGGCCTGAATGATCAATTGACGATATATCCCATCTTGAATGAAACACTGGGAACCCCCGTGTCCTATGCGCTAAACCAGGGCGATCTATACGGAATCGGCGTTGTCGGGAATGGAACCGATGTTACTGGTTTCTGGGTAACTTCCGCAACCGGCGAGATTTCCTATTTTGTCCCCGAACCGATGACGCTTTCACTGCTGGCTATCGGCGGATTGAGCCTGATTCGGCGCAAACGCTGATTCAACGCCCCACCGTTATTTATATTGCTCCTTCGAGGTCGCGATCCTGTATCGCGGCCTTTTTTTTGCCGAAAGCAAAAAATAATTAACCCAAAACGCCCCGACCCTATGACCAACAAATTCATAACAAGTTCCTGTTGCTGAAAGTCTCGGCGCGACTCAGTCATACCCGCAAAAGTGGGTATCCAGACGGAAATACTGGATTCCCGCCTGCGCGGGAATGACATTATTTCTTTTCCGCAACATATACTAACTATATATTTTACAATAACTAATAACCATATCGCTTTTTATAGTAATATAAATAATTATTTATTTTACTCTTGCCTTCTGCTTAATATAGTGTATAGTTTGATTATCATATAACTACATACTACTTATGTAGCTTTTGTGTTAATTAAATATATAACATCTGTTTAATTAGGAGTTTTCCCATGCCCCAATACAACAACGCCCCCGCTTTTCAGCTTTACGCCGGCGACCTTCTGGCCGATCCGATGATTCGCCGCCTGACGCCCCAGGAATTAGGCGGTTATTTTTTATTATTGATGAATCTTTGGATTAATGGCGGTTCTTTGGATTTTGAACTTGATAATATCAAAGGGATTTTACGCATAAAATCGCAAGAAAAGTTCAACTTATTCTTCAGAAAACTTAAAGATAAGTTTATCATTCGTGACAACATCATCACCTGCCCGATGCTCAACGAACAGATACAAAAGCAGATGAATTATAGACTAAGAGCGAGTGAGTACGGTCATAAAGGTGCTAAAAAACGATGGGGTACCCCATTGACAAACAATGGCATTCCATATTCCAATCTCCAAGCTCCAAACTCCATTATATATAAAAATAATTTTTCTCATCATTCTTCAGAAGGAAATACCGATGGACACACCGCAAGCACTGCCAACACCACCGACACCCGTGACGCGGGCATCCTGCCCGCGGGAACAACCCAGTAC
>CAZOCV010000316.1:0-2484 GCA_964578395.1 uncultured Pirellulales bacterium | reverse complement strand
GCCCACTGGCAATTCGAGGATAACATGGTCGATATCGTCGCGGGCTGGACGGGCGAGTTCGTGGACCCCAATGAATTGCATCCGGTGCCGACGCCGGTCTATGATCCCGCCGGCATCGACGGCAAGGCGTTCCAGTTTGCCGGTGACACCACGCAAATTCGCGTCACCAACAGCAATGATGGCTCCTTTGATTTCTATCCCAATGGCCTGACCGTAAGCTGCTGGCTCAAGACCACGGAACCTCAGGCGGAATCGGTGGCGTATCCGGTTCTGTATGGCAATCCCAGTAACGTTGGCGGCGATGAGGATGTTCGCGGCTGGTACGTCTATGCCAAACCTGACAACACGTGCGGCGGCAAAGTTCAAGGTGCAGGTTCCATCGACACGCCGCCACTGGTCACCGACGGCCAATGGCACATGCTCACCCTGACGCATATCGGCGGTACGGTGGCGGTATATGCCGATGGTGCATTGGTGGATAGTCTTACGAATGCCACGCCTGTGTATTCGATGAATGAATCGCTGCTCATTATGGGCGCGATGCTGACCGGAGAACGTTCCTTCAAAGGCTCTCTGGACGATGTGCGGATTTATAACTATCCGCTCAGCGCCGTACAGGTGGCGACGTTGTACACCAACTTCGTGCCGAGCGCCATTATTTGTGCTGCACCGGTGACCAATGATTTCAATGGCGATTGCATCGTCAATCTGGCCGATTTCGCCGATTTTGCGGCCACCTGGCTGGATTGTAATCAAGTGCCGACGTGCACCTCATCGGATCCTCAGTGATAATGATGCGGTAAGTTTGACATCGACTTGGTTTTGTGATACGATAACCTTTATGGGGAACAGCATAAACGCTGTTCCCCATTTCTTTATCAACAATATCCTGCGAACCCGGAGGCAGCGTCATGAGAGTGAGCAAGTATGGTTTTCCCTGTTGCTGGGGCCTGATTTTAAGTCTATTATGGTTTTCTTCGTGCGTAGGGGACTCAAAAAACGATGAAGGGAAAACCGGTAGTGAAGCAACCTCTTCCGCGCCGGCGTTGGCCGCTCTGCGCCAGGCCCGTCAGCAGGCCCAGCAGCGCCAGCGCCGCATCATCATGAACAACGACGGCAATGATTTTAAGGTGCTTAGCCCGGAAGACCTGGTTCAACCGGAAAAATTCCTTGAAAGACGCACCATCCCGCTGTTGGATTCACAGGTCGATACCATCTTCTACTGTACGGGCGTTTTCAATATGTATTCTCATCCCATGGCCGAATGCGAGCCGCGTAACAGCAAATGGTTCAAGCCGGAAATGATGCCCCTGCTGAAAGAGCGTAACATTGATTCTTTGCGAATGATGATTGACTTTGGCCGACATCATAATAAGGAAATCTTCTGGTCGATGCGGATGAACGACACGCACGATTCCTCCAATCCGCAGGATACGCCGCAATGGAAAAAAGATCATCCGGAATGCCTGATGGGCAAAAAAGGCGACCGCTTTAAATATGGCGGCAACCGCTGGTCGGCTCTGGACTATAACCAACCTCCGGTCAGGGACAAGGTGTATCGCATTCTGGCGGAAATCTGCCATCGTTACGATGTCGATGGCATCGAACTGGACTTCTTACGCTCTCCGGTGATCTTCAAGGAGCAGATGTATGGCCGGGACATCACTCAGGAACAGCGGGATATTTTTACGGAGTTGATGCGCCGTATCCGCCAGATGACCGAGCAGGAGGGCCTGCGGCGGGGCGGCAAACCCATTTTGATCGCCATCCGCATCCCCGACTCGATGGGCTACTGCCAGGCTCTGGGCCTGGATGTGCCGCGCTGGCTGGAGGAAGGACTCATCGACATTGTCACCGGCAGCGATTATTTCAAGCTGGAACCCTGGGAAAACCTTGTGGCCCTGGGCCAAAAATACCACGTGCCGGTTTATGCCTGCCTGGTAGAGCAGCGGATCGCGCCGGGCCGGGGCGGGTCCGAAAATCCCTCGACCGTTATCTGCTGGCGGGGCGAAGCCTATAACGCATGGAAGGCCGGGGTCAGCGGCATCTACACCTTCAACCGGTTTAATCCCAAAGATCCGATATTCCGCGAAATCGGGGATCCCAAAGTACTCGAAACCATCGAGCGCAAGGACCAGACAGTATATGACAATCCCCAATCCTGGTTTCATCCGGGAACCTGGCTCAAAGACGGCCACACCTATATGAAGGACAAGTAAATGACAACCCCTACTTTGGCGCCGCTGGACTGGATCGTTATTGCAATTTGTTTATTTCTGGCCCTGGCCGGCGGTGTCGCCGTCGGCATCATCGTGAGCCTCACTGTTGCCATCGCCCTCCCAAAAAATAAAAATAATCATCTAACTTGTGTAGGATATTGGATATATTTATGAGGGCATTTTCTGAGGCGGCAATTAGGAGATTATCTCCCGCAAGCCCATTATTTACAAAGAGATATGAAACTGGGCGATATTGGACTTGAAC
>CAZOCV010000315.1:0-2489 GCA_964578395.1 uncultured Pirellulales bacterium | reverse complement strand
TTGGTAAAGCCTTCGCCAGTGGTGGATAAGTAAAATGGATAAATGTAGAATTAAAAAACAACAACGGCAGCGGCGCAAGCAACATATTCGCAAAAAACTTTTCGGTACGCCGGAATGTCCGCGGCTCAGCGTTTTTCGGTCATTGCGCAATCTGTATGTTCAGGTGGTCGATGATGTGAACGGTGTGACCCTGGCGTCCGCAAACACGCTGGGCGAGGCTTTTGAAGGCGTCAAAAACACCTGTAATCGCCCCGCGGCGGAAAAAGTCGGCGAAGCCGTTGCCCGCAAAACGATGGACCTGGGTATTCGCCGCGTACAGTTTGATCGCAATGGTTACAAATATCACGGAAGAATCAAGGCTCTGGCCGATGCGGCGCGCAAGGCCGGATTGTTATTCTGATGTTTCTGGGAGATTACGGTGGCTGAATACAGCTCAAAAAAACAGGGTTTTGAAGAGGAAAGCCAATTTTCCGAACAGGTCGTCAAGGTGTACCGCTGTTCAACGGTGGTCAAAGGCGGCCGAAGGTTTAGTTTTGGCGCTCTCGTTGTCGTGGGCGACAAAGCAGGTCACGTTGGCTACGGTTACGGCAAAGCCAACGAAGTGCCTCCCGCTGTGGAAAAAGGCATGAAGGAAGCTCGTAAAAGTCTCAAGCCTGTGCCGTTACGCGGCGCTACGATTCCCCATGAAGTTACGGGGTACTATCTGGCGACGCGGGTAAAGCTGGTTCCCGCCAGTCCCGGTACGGGCGTCATTGCCGGTGCGGCGGCCCGCTCGGTGCTGGAGTTGGCGGGCGTGCATGACGTGCTGACCAAAACCTACGGCAGCACCTCCGCCAAGAATGTTGTGAAGGCCACCATGAACGCTTTGGGAAACCTCTACAGCCAGGAGGAAATCGAACGGCTGCGAGGCGTAACCGTCAGCGTCTGAAGATACATATTAAAGGAAGTGTTTAGCCATGATGAGTCATGAAATTACTGCGTTGGCCGGGAAGAAAAAGGCCCGCAAACGCCTCGGGCGCGGCCCGGGCAGCGGTTTAGGCAAAACCGCCGGCCGGGGGCATAAAGGTATGCTCAGCCGCGCCGGCAGCAGGCCTCATCATACCAAGGAAGGCGGGCAGATGCCCCTCTTCCGAAGGTTGCCCAAACGCGGTTTTAATAACGCTAATTTCACCCTGCGCTACGCCATTATTAACGTGGCGCAGTTGGATAACTTTGAAGAAGGTACGCGGGTTGACGCCGGTTTGCTCTGCCAGGCGGGTTTGATTCGTAACTCCGCGGATCCGGTCAAAATCCTGGGCGATGGCGAACTTAACCGCAAATTGACGGTGGTGGCCCAAAAGTTCAGTCGCAGCGCCAAACAGAAAATCACCAGCGCCGGCGGCGCCGCGGAAGAAGTTCCCGTTGTCAAAGTGAGCTAAAACCTGCAAGGTAAAATACCATGCTAAAGGCTTTTCAAAATATTTTTAAGATTCCCGAACTGCGAAAGAAACTGCTCTTTACGCTCTTTATGCTGTGTATCTATCGCATCGGGTTTCACCTGCCTGTTCCCGGCGTGGACCAGGAAGTCATGAGCAAAATGATGCAACAAACCGGCAGCAGTCCGTTGGGACGCATCGCCGATTATTTGCAGATGTTTTCCGGCGGCATGCTGACCCAGAGTAGTATCTTTGGGTTGGGCATCATGCCTTATATTTCCGCGTCCATTATTTTCCAGTTGCTGATTACGGTTGTTCCCGCGCTGGAAAAACTGCGCAAGGAAGGTGAGGCCGGCCGTAAAAAAATTCAGGAATATACCCGCTATGCCACGGTGTTGATTTGCGTGATTCAGGCGGCCTTCATCATGAACTGGATGATGCGCAGCGGTTTCATCTATACCGATATCGTCGAGAATTACAAATTTTTGTTCTATTTCATGGGGATCGCCATCATGACCGCCGGGACCATCTTTTTGATGTGGCTGGGCGAGCAGATTGACGAATATGGCATCGGCAACGGCATCAGTCTGATTATTATGGCCGGCATTCTGTCACGCATGCCGTGGGCGATCAATCAGGTTTATAGCCTGGCCAAAACGGGTGAAATCGGGTTGGCCGAGATTATTTTCCTGGCGGCCGCATTTGTGGGCGTCGTTGCCGGGGCGATATTGATTACTCAGGGCCAGCGTCGCATTCCGATTCAGCAGGCCAAGATGACCCGCGGCCGGCGCGTTTATGGCGGCCAGCGGCAGTATTTGCCCTTGCGGGTGAATCATGGCGGCGTCATGCCGATCATCTTTGCCGTTACCCTGATGCAGTTCCCGCCCATCATTATCAGCCAGCTTCTGCGGATTTGGCCGGAAAGCAACTTTTTATATACGCTGGATATGGTTTTCCGGACGGATTCGTTTATTTATAATTTCCTCTATATCCTGTTAATATACTTTTTCGCTTATTTTTGGACGACGGTGCAGTTCCAGCCCAAGGAAATGGCCAATAATCTGCGTGATTACG
>CAZOCV010000314.1:0-2537 GCA_964578395.1 uncultured Pirellulales bacterium | reverse complement strand
CTGTTCGAGAAAAACGAGAATTGATTTCGCGGATGCCATGCTCACGCTTGCATGAGCATGTTGTACGGAGTCAGCTCGTATGGAGTTCAGCCTTCAGGCTGGCCGTTTGCCCACGACGCCCGCACATCGAAAAGGCCAAGCTAAAGCTTGAACTCCCAACGTGGAACTCCGAACGCAAGTGGCTTGGGCGTTTTTATGTTAGCCCCGGATGATAATCCGGGGTCGGATGCCCTGTGCGTTGTAGGGCGTCGCGCCTATTCGACCCCTGACTCTCGTCAGGGGCTAAGTTTGATCAGGGCAGGTAGTCTTCCCGCACGGGGGCGAAAACTTCGACGGCGAGCGAATCCTCGATGATTTCCGCGCCGTGAACAACGTTCATCGGGATGCACCAGGCGTCACCGGGGCGAGTGTCATATTTTTGCTCGCCGATTTTCAGGACGATATGGCCGCGGACGAGGTAGCCGGTCTGCTCATAAGGGTGAGCGTGGTCGGGCAGGGTATGGCCGCCGGCCAGCACAAATTCCGTCATCAGGGTCTTGTCGCCATAGGCGAGGGTTTTCCGCCGCACGCCCGGCAGGGGGTCGCTGTAGCCGTCAGATGACTGTTTTTGAAATTCTTGAAACATGATAAAATCCCAAAGAGCAATAGTTTTACCGGCTTTGCCGGTTTTTCTGACGACCGCCGTCAGCCATTTTGCAAATTGTATCCCGCCGCCGTATTCTCACAAGCGAATTCTCCCCGCTGCGGCGACACTGGTCTGCTTGCAGGAATACCTCCTTGCCGGAAAAGAGGCGTTCCATTAAACTTATTGTTTCTGATGCGAAAAACCCGTTTGGAGTTCGCGTTTGGAGTTCAAGCTTCAGCTTGGCCGTTTTTGATGTGCGGGCGACGAGGGCAAACGGCCAGCCTGAAGGCTGAACTCCCAACAGGCTGAACTCGAAACTTCTGTCCTTCCGCAACAGAAACGTATTATTCGATGTCTGATGCTGTTAAGGATTTCGCCGATGCATTATCTTATCGAAAAAACCCGCGATGATTTTCATTTTTCCGATGACTGGGACCACGGCCAATGGTCGCCGACGCCGGCCCTGACGCTGGCCCATTATATGGGCGACCGGCCTGAGCACTTTCCCCGCGTGCAGGCGAAACTGCTCTACGATGATGAGCATATCTATGTGTTTTTCCGCGTGGAGGATTGCTACGTGCGGGCCGTCGCTCGTGCCACTCATGATCCCGTCTGCCGCGATAGCTGCGCGGAGTTTTTCTTTACGCCCGGAATGGATATCACGCAGGGATATTTCAATATGGAGGTAAATTGCGGCGGGACGGTTTTGTGCAATCATCAAAAGGGCAGAAACATCGCTCGGCGAATGATCCGCGTCGAGGATATCGCGCGGGTGCGCATCGAGCATTCATTGCCGAAAAATATCGACCCCGAACTCGCCGCGCCGACCACCTGGACCATCAAGTACGCCCTGCCGCTGGCCGTCGCGGAGGCTTACGCGCCCGTCAGCCGCCCCGGCCCCGGCGTGACCTGGCGCGCCAACTTCTATAAGTGCGCCGACCACTGCTCCCATCCGCACTGGCTGACCTGGTCCCCGGTGGATAACCCCACGCCCGATTTTCACCTGCCCCACTTTTTCGGCGTTCTGGAGTTTTCCTGATTGGCGATGAGATTTATCGAAAAAAGTTATAAAGTCTTGTATGACAATAAGATAAGTAGTTTATCATGATTTTTTCTAAAGATTTCATTGAATTATTTCGATTTATTATGTATTATTAATGTAGCAGATTAATACATAATATATACATGATGACAGGTGAAAGATGAGCAGATCGGCAACTATACACGCCACCGTTGACCAACCCACGAAGGTGAAGGCGCAGCATATATTGGAAAGTTTGGGTCTATCCATGTCGGAGGCGATTACGGTCTATTTCAAGCAGATCGTGCTGCACAAAGGCTTGCCGTTTCCCGTCAAGATCCCGAATCGCGAAACGGTTGACACATTGAAAAAGGCGTCCCAGGGGATAGAGGTTGAATCCTTTGCTTCAGTCGATGAGCTTCTTGAGGATCTCGACCATTGAGAATCGACCGAACCAGCACTTTTAAAAAAGACTACAAGCGCATGATGAAGCGGGGGAAAGATAATGCGAAAATTAAAAACATCATTTGCACGTTGGCCGCACAAAAAACTCTCGACGCCCAACACCACGACCACGAACTAACCAGCAACTGGAAAGGTTGGCGGGAGTGCCATATTGAATCCGACTGGCTTCTCATTTACCAGTTATCGAAGGACGTGCTTTTGCTGGGTCGAACAGGTTCTCATTCTGATTTGTTCAAATAAAACGATTTCTGTTTCGTAGCACAAGCATCCCCGCTGGCGATTGCAAGTGGCTTGGGCGTCCCGCCCAAAATTCTGACGAAAAAAACGCGGGGTGCCATGCTCACGCTTGCGTGAGCATATTGTTCGGAACCAGCCCGTTGGGAGTTGGGCCTTCAGGCTGGCCGTTTGCCCACGTCGCCCGCACAT
>CAZOCV010000313.1:0-2554 GCA_964578395.1 uncultured Pirellulales bacterium | reverse complement strand
AGCCGACATTATAATTAGGTATCGTCGCGGGACAAGAATTATCTTGAGAAGAAATGTTTGAAACCGCGGATTACGCGGGATTATCGCGGATTTTTTAATAGAATTCAGAAGTCACAATAAAACCTCCTTGTCCATACGACATGCCGATAGACGCAGATTGTTTATGGCCTTAATAGACAGGATTTACATGATGAACAAGATATTGCGGGCGGATAAGCCTGTTGATTTTGGTGGTATAAGGGCCTGTTGGGCCGGAGGGGGTTTTGGAGTTGTAGCTATAATCCTATGACTTATAATACTTTCCAAGGAATCATATATTAAAGATAGCGGCCCCGGATCGGGCTTGGTTGGCTGGTCCTGGGTGGAGTTATCATTTGAATTTGAATACGCGGAATTAAATAAAAATTGTATAGTCCTGCCTTATCGTTGAAATTGTTTTAGTGCAGGGCGTGCGACGAATCAGAGATAGTGGAGTAGTTGACAGTAGAGCAAGAGAAAGAAGGAAAAAACATTGTGCTGGCGAGTATGGCGCAGCGGTATCAAGAACAGGAGTAGAATTGATTGTACATTTATCTTGATGAATCTGGGGATCTGGGGTTTGATTTTTCCCGGGTGAAAACGACAGCGAAGTTTGTGGTGACGCTGTTATGTTGCCATTCACCTCATGCACGTAAGGATATCGAGAAGGCCGTGCGGCGAACGTTAAAGCATCTCAACAAGCCCAGGGGCAAGACGCGCACGATCGAAGAACTCAAGGGGACAAGTACGAATCTGGAAACCAAATGTTACTTTTTCAGGCAAATCAGGCGTGATGATTGGAAAATCTATACTATTGTGTTGAATAAGGCCAAGGTGGATGAAACGCTGAGAACGAAAAGGTCCAGGCCGAGGTTATATAATTACCTGGCCAGATTAATTCTGGAGAAACTGCCTTTGGAAAGCACCGACAGCAATGTTCACCTGATCGTTGACCGCAGCAAGAATCGGGCGGAAATACGGGATTTCAACCAATACCTGAAAAGCCAGATTGAAGCGCGGTTGCCGTTGAATACGGGCTTTTTTATCGAACACTTGACCAGCCATGAAAGCAAGGGACTACAGGCAGTAGATTTGTTTTGCTGGGGGGTATATCGTAAATATAGCGTTCGTGATTATGATTGGTACAAAATTTATGGAAGTAAAATGGGGTACGAGACGGAATTTTTACCGAAGGAACAGATATAAAAAAAGCGGCCCCTGCATTGCTGAAATCTCTGAGTTCATAGCCAACCGATGGAAGGGAGCACTCAAAGTACAACGCAGGATTTACCCGCTTATTTAAGTATAGCATATATCGGTAAAAAGGAAAGGGAGAAAGCATTAAAAAAAGACCGTGTTTTAAGTGGTTGCAATATAGTAAGTTAAGATCATTGGGTGGAATAGGGGTACTATGGGGAGGTAGATATGTCGATTAAATCTGGTTTTATCGACATATCTTTTCATCATGTCGATGGCATAAACATATAGGGATTGTTGGAAGGGGGAGATACGCGGGCAGAATACCGGTAATGAGGGCTAATTCGCGGGCAGTCCGCCTGAGGGGGGGGGCTCGTTACGTGGGGGGGAGGCAATAATTGCCGGGGGGATGAAGGGGTAAGCGCAAAAGTTGCGCTGGGGATAAGTGGGAAATATTGGGGGAGGGGAGTTGGGGGATAAACATTATAAAAAATTTTAATATTTATAAAATGCTGTTATATAATGGGTTATGGCTATATTGAAAAATTTTTGAAGATTTTTGGGTCCGATATTTTCTTTCGGCACGGGGTTTGCGATAGGTGGAGGCAAGATGTACTGACAAAGCAATAGGCCTTCACGGCGGTTCGGAGAACGGGCGTGAAGGCATAACGTCGAGAGGGCAAAGGACCTGCGAACGGATGCGTAGAATGCCCGACACTACGGCGAGCGCGGCAAAGGATGACGCGACTCGCCCGGATGCATGGCTGGCGGAGCTAGCGGATGGCCGACTGGCGCAACGGATTGCGGATGCGGCCCGGATGGCGATGATACGCCACATGCATCAAACGGCAGAAGCGATGCAGACGTCCGTCGAGGCTGAGCACTCGACACAACATGCTTAAGGATGAGCGATGTTATACGGTTTATATCAATCCGCCGCTGGCGCTTTGGCCAACAGCTACAGACAGGATGTCATAGCGAATAACCTGGCCAATGTGGACACGGTTGCGTTCAAGCGCGATTTAGCGTTATTGCAAGCGCGGCCGACAGAGAGCGCTCAAAGCGGCGACAGCCGACATACCACCGCCCTGTTGGAGCAACTGGGCGGTGGAACCTTTGCGCTGCCGACGTGGACCGATTTCGCGCCGGGGGCACTGGAAGAAACGGGCAATAAGCTGGATGTGGCGCTGGCGGGGAAGGGGTTTTTCATGGTGGATGACGGGGGTCAGACAAAATACATGCGGGACGGGCGTTTCCGAATCAACGAACAAAATCAACTGGTGTCGCGGTCAGGGAATCTGACGGTGCTGGATAAATCGGGCCAACCCATCGTGGTGGA
>CAZOCV010000312.1:0-2595 GCA_964578395.1 uncultured Pirellulales bacterium | reverse complement strand
TCTTCGTAACGATAGCCCAGGCCGTGCACCGTGGTGATGATGGCGGGGTTTTTAGGGTCGCGTTCGATGCGTTTGCGCAACTGGGAAACGTGCTGGTCAAGGGTGCGGCTGTGGGCGATGTGGTCGAGGTCCCAGACTTTGCAGAAGAGCGAGTTGCGATCCACGACTTTGTTGCGGTGTTCGTAGAGGACCCGGAGGATGGCGATATCGCGGAGGCTCAGGTCGATGATTTCGTCGCCGCGGCGGGCGCGGAGCTCATCGGGCGATATCGTTAAATCGCCCATCATAAACGTTGTCGGCGTCTCATTCTTTTTTTGCGCCGCCAGACAGCGCCGCGTCACAGCGCGAATACGGGCGGTGACTTCGCGGACGCCGAACGGCTTGGTGATATAGTCATCGGCGCCGAGTTCCAGGCCCAGCACCTTGTCGATTTCCTCCGATTTGGCGCTGATGAAGACAATCGGGGTAGTCGCGCCGCTGCGGCGGATGCGGCGGCACACTTCGTAGCCGTCCATGCCGGGCATCATGATATCCAGGCACGCGAAGTCCGGTTGCTGCTGCTGATAGATTTCCCACGCCTGGTTGCCGTCGCGAGCGGCGAAGGTTTCGTAGCCCTCGTCGGTGCAAATCTGCACCAGGCCGTTGAGGATATTGATATCGTCTTCAGCAATAAGAATTTTCATACATCACCTTCCGATACCGGGGCGGCGGGCGTTTGCAGCCGCACTTCAAAGGCAGCGCCGATTTTGGCGGGCAGAAGTTTTATGTCGCCGCCGTGGAGCCGGGCCAGATCGCGGGCGATGCTCAGGCCGATGCCCGTGCCGCTGACGCCGTCGGTGAGTTTATTGCTCAGGCGGTAAAACGGCGCGAAAATCTTTTCCCGCTGCCGCGGCGGAATGCCCGGCCCGCGGTCGGCGACGGTAATAATCGTTGTATTTCCTTCCTGGCAACTGGCGATGCGCACGCTGCCGCCGGACGCGGCGTATTTCTCCACATTGTTAATCAGATTGCCCAGAATTTGCTCGACGGCATCCCGGTCAAACAGCACCTGAGCCTGAGCGTGCAAATCCAGTTGCGGCGCGATGCCCAGTTCCGTCAGGGCGACGCGGAAATTTTCCATCACATCACGAATGACTTCATCAATTACGCCGCGCGAGTAATGCAGTTGCAGTTTACCCCGCTGCCGGCGGCCGAAGCTTAATATGTTGCCGATAAGGCGGCTAAGGCGGCGGCTTTCCGAGACAATGATGGACGAGTGTTTCTGCGCATCGTTGGCGTCATCTTCCAGTCGCTGCTGCAAGAGTTCGGCGTACATGCGGATGTTGGTCAGCGGCGTTTTGAGTTCATGCGAGACCTGATTAACAAACGTCACCCGCTGCGCCGCCTGGCGCATGGCGCGCATATGCTCGCGGTAAAAATAAATAGCCAGCCCCAGCAGCGCCAGCGTCATCGCCCCGGCCCCGCCGAGTAAATTTACCCATAGCGCCTTTTGCCCCGGTCCCGCCACGGCCGCCGCCGGCAGATAATAGCGCAATTGCCACGCGCCCAGCGGATAGCGCAGGTCGCGCACGGCCAGCGGCGTTTCCTGTTCGGCGGGTTCGTAGCGGCCCCACTGGTAAAGCGTCTGGCCCTGCATATCGGCCAGGATGATGCGGCCGGGCTGGCCGTTTTGTTCGCAGGGCGTGTCGGGCAGCACGGCGATGATGTCGGCCAACAGCCGCGCCCGGTCCAGTTCCACGCCGATAATCTCCCCGGCCCGCTCCCGCCAGAACATCAGGTGCGCCCCTTTGCCCCAGTACCACACCGTCCAGCCGGATGAATCTTCTCCGGCCGCCGGTTGCCTGAGTGTTTGCCCCTGCTGAGAATAGTCACTCATCTCATAATTTTCGGTCTCAGTGCGGTAACTTATGCTTTGTTCCGCCTGCTGCGCGGGCATCTTTTGTTGTTGCCGGAGGTCGTTATCAGCAGATGTTTGCCCCGGCCAGCGGCTTCGCGGGGGAGGGGCCATGTTCATTGATGACGCTGGCAAGAGTGATGGATCGATGGTTTTATCCGCCGTGCGGCCGGCGCGCAGGCTGCCGTCGGCCAAAACGTCCCGCGCCCGGTTCAGAAACGACCATTCATTGACATTAAGCTGGGCTTCGGGAGCGGGGTAGATGATGCGGCCTTCGGCGTCGAGGCGAAACGCCTGACGTATCATGCCATGACGGCGTCCCAGTTCGCGCAGGCTGGTATCGTCCAGGGCGGTGGTTTCGGTCAAGTTCAGCAGTTCCCGCCGCCGCCCGTCGAGAAAATCGGCGACTTGCCCCTCAATCTGGCCGAGCTGGCCCTGCAGCACATTGACAAATTGCTCCCGCAGCGCCCGTTGTTCATACCCGGCCAGACGCACGCCCAGCCACGCCACTATCGCCAACGGCCCCAGCACCAGTATCAGAAAAACTATCAGGAGTTTGGGTTTCACCAGGTGTTTCCAAAAAGCCATTAAAACCGCGCGAGTCGATACTTTAGTGTACCGACCCGCGCGATGCTGTCAATAGCTTGCTCCTGTTGCGGAAAACCCGTTTGGAGTTCAAGCTTCAGCTTGGCCTTATCGAA
>CAZOCV010000311.1:0-2615 GCA_964578395.1 uncultured Pirellulales bacterium | reverse complement strand
TTATGCCGCCGGCACGTTTGGCCGGATGAACGGACAATTAACGACAGGGGAAGAAACCGGCATGCCGCCGGTATGGGTGGAAGGACGCTGGCCGGGCAAATCGGCGCTGCAATTTGACCGCGCCAGGGGAAGCCGGGTGGTGACGCCCGCCGATAAGGATTTTTGCCTGCAAGGCGACATCACTATTGCCGTATGGCTGCGCTGTCCGGAACCAAAATACGGCGGTCACCTTTTAAGCAATCGCCAACAATTCCACGTGAATTATCAGGTTGCCTGGGGCGAATATTCTGATAAAGCCAAAGATCACCTTACCTTCGCCCGGTATAAATCTGACGCCTCGTCAAGCAAGGCACATACACAAAAGAAACCCCTGGAACTCTCCCAAGCCTGGCATCTTCTGGTCTTTACCTGTGATAATAATGTTGTTCATTATTATATAGATGGCGAGCTTTTTGAGACCATACCGTATGTTTTCACACCCCAACAACCGGTGCTGACAAATTTGATTATCGGCGATATTCCGGATGGTATTTCCGGAGGAGATCAAAAAAATTCCCGCTTCAACGGGCTGATGGATGAAATCGCGATATTTCGGCGGACACTGACGCCGGAGGAGATACAAACCATGTATAACGCCGGCAAACCGGAATAAGAAAAGGAGGTAGTAATCGAGAGAATCTTAGTGATGTGATGTATGGAAGGGCATGACATAATTTATGGGCGTGTAGCCCGCTGTCGGCTTTTCAAAAAAGGAAAATGTAGTACTCAAAAGAGAAGGAGAATGTAATGAACATGTTAAAAAATATGATGGTTTTGGTGATTGCGTTTGTATTCAGCGCCGCCCCGGCGCAAGGCGCCTGGAGTTTGGTGGATGATTTCGAAGGCGATACGCCGGGCGCTCTGCACGGCCAGACCGCTGACAATGGCCAGGTTTGGGCGGTGTCTTCAACATCACAGAATTCTATTGTCGTTGGCGGCCAGGACTCCAGTCAGGTATTGGAATATTTGTCGGATACGCCCCAAACCGGCCGAGCCGATCTGCCTCTGGGCGCCGTGGCCATCACCGAAGGAAACAGCGGCACCCTGTATTGCCGCGTCAAACTCAATAATGTTATCGTCGGCGCCGTAAATAGCTATATTGTGGGCGGCTATGATGGTACCGGCACCGGAAATGATTCGAAAACTGTCGCTGTGGCCATGAAAAACAACAATGACGGCACAACAGGAACGGCGTTTGCCAGTTCCTCCGCCACGGGAACATCGATTGCCATACAGTTGGGGCAATGGTATGATTTATGGTTCTACGTGGATTTAACGGCTGCGGACGTCGCGAATTATTATTTTGAAGCATATATAGCCGGCCCGGGTCTGGAAGGCCAGGTGCCGCTAACTCTTACCGGTGGCGCTGTGCAGCAGCCGCTGCGGGCATATACCGCCGGTTCGGGCATCGCCTATTTTTCCACGTTCAAGTCCAATAGCACCAATCCGTCGCACGGCGGTTATATCGATGATGCTTTTATTGATTTGTCCGGTAAAAATCTGACCAGCGTGCCGGAACCGGCCAGCCTGATTCTGCTGGGTCTGGGCAGTCTGATGCTGCGTCGTAAAAAGTAAATAATGTTGTGTATCGATCCCCTCGGACGACAAAAGCTCTTCTGAGGAGCTTTTTGTCGTCCGATACGGGTATTTTAGGAAACGAATTAAACAAAAGGATACACAGTAAACAGCCGCTATGTGTCTAAAATGAAGATATTGTGAATGTTATGTTAAAAAGGGCTGAAGATGCTGAAATGAAGGAGTTATTATGAAAAAAGCGAAATTAGTTTTAAGCGTATTATTTATGCTGGCGTTGGCTGCGCCGGGATGGGCCGGGTGGACTATTGTCGATGATTTCCAGAGTGAAACGCTGGGTCATATCAATGGCCAAACCGCCGCCAACGGCGAAGCGTGGGACATCCAGGTGGATTCAGTAAATTATATGGATGTTGTTGTTGAGGATAGCAGCAATGTGTTAAGTCTGGTAAACGGCATTAACAAGGCCGGCATGGGCCACCTGGACCTGGCGACGACCATCGCCGAAGGAACCAGCGGCACCATATACTTCCGCGCCAAATTGGCCAATATCACGGCCGGAATCTATAAGTGCGATTACAGCGCCGGCGGTTATGACAATACGGATATCGGCAATAACAGCAAAACCGCGGTGGTAGGCTTTCGCAATAATAATGATGGCAATGGTTACGCTATGATTTATTCGAACGTGACCGGCGATCTGTTTGATATAACGCTGGATGAATGGTATGAGGTATGGATTTATGTGGATTTGACCGATGCTGATCCTCTCAATTACTACTATGAAGCCTATATGTCCGGTCCGGAATTGACCGGCCAGACGATATTAACTTCCAGCGACGGTACGCAACAAACCTTGCGTACGTACACCCTCGGAAATGGCATTCAGGCGTTTAGCGCCATTAAACTTTCGACTTCAGACGCCCAGGGATTTTTTGTGGATGATATTCAAGTCGATTTGAACGGCAAGAATCTGACCAGCGCCATAAATCAGTTGAAACTGGCGCATAATCCCACTCCGGCCGATGGCGCTGAGGAAGTAC
>CAZOCV010000310.1:0-2622 GCA_964578395.1 uncultured Pirellulales bacterium | reverse complement strand
CGCTGGACGGTGCGGACGCCGCCGCAGGCGAGGACGATTAAATTCGCTTCGATTTCCGCCGCTATCTCGAGAATGCCCTGAGCCGGTTCAGCCGCAGAGGTGAAATGTATTTCCAGGGCGCCGGCGTCCCGGCCGATCAGGCGCAGGCAGGCTTCCTGAATCGCGAGGGTAAAAATTTGCCGCTGTTGCTCGATGGCTTTGGCAGAGGCGGCGGCGGGGGCGCCGAAATGCACATCATCCATTGGCTCCACATGTACAATATGGAATTTGGCTTCGTCAACGTGCGCCAACCGTCCGGCCGCCCGCAGCGCCGGTTCGGCCGCGGCGACATTATTCACGGCGACCAGAATATTCATGAACGGTTCGCCTTCGGTGTTCCACGCCAGCAGCACCGGGGCGGGCACGCGGGCCAGACAATCCAGCACAAAACTGTCGCGTTCCGGCGAGAGATTAATATCTTCGTGTCCTCCGAGAATCAGCAAATCCGCCGGTATGTCGCGCGTGCGGCGGAATAACTCATCAAAACGCCGGCCCGCCGGAACGTCGATAAGCATCTTGACCGGCAGCGGCGTGCCGTCGGTCATCAATCGCTGAAAACGCTGACTGGCCTTGAATAAAGTGTGAATGTCTCCCTGGGCTTCCTTCGCCAGCGCCGCAGCGGCTTCTTCCCATCCGATGGGTACTTTTGCGGTATCCTCGTCCGCGTCATCGGCTTCTTCAGCCTCGCGGATTTTGGCCTTGACGGTATCATCCTCCACGACGTGCACAATGTGCAGCAAGGCATCATGATCGCGGGCCAGGCGCGTCGCCAGCGACAGCGCCTTTTCCGAGGCGGGGGTAAAATCAACGGCGGCGAGAATATGCTGCATGGCTTCCATGCGTTCACCTGTTAACGATTAGCTTGTTCCTTGATGTCCAGAAGGTCTTTCATGACGTTGCTCAATGCCGCCGGGTGGTCTTTGACGCCGAACGCATCATGCACCTGTTTATATAGGCCGTAGAGTTGCTGGTAAACGGCATGATTTTTCGGATTCGGTTTATATACCGTTGCTTTGACGCCGGTCATGGCTTTTTGCGCCGCCGCGAAATTATCATATCCGCCGGCGGCCTTGCCCGCCACGACCGCGCCGCAAATCGCCGCGCCCAGGGCGCACGTTTGCGCCGACCGCGATACTTTCATCTCTCGGCCCAAAATGTCGGCGTAAATCTGCATGAGCATGGCGTTCTTTTCCGCGATGCCGCCGCAGTTGATGACTTCGCCCACCTTGACGCCGTATTCCTCGAACCGGTTAATGATGGTCAACGCCCCGAAGGCTGTCGCTTCGATAAGGGCGCGATAAATTTCTTCCGGCCGCGTGTGCAGCGTTTGCCCCAGCAGCAGGCCCGTCAGCCGCTGGTCAACGAGGATGGTGCGGTTGCCGTTATTCCAGTCCAGCGCCAGCAGGCCCGACTGGCCGGGTTTGAGTTTGGCGGCTTTGTTGGTGAGGGCTTCGTGCGAGCCTTTATCCGGCCCGCCGGGCTGCACGTAATTGACGAACCAGTTGAAAATATCGCCTACCGCCGACTGCCCCGCCTCCAGGCCGAAAAAGCCCGGCAGAATCGAGCCGTCCACAATGCCGCAGATGCCGGGGATGTCCGGCAGTTTGGCGTCGATGGGCCAGACGGCCATATCGCAGGTGCTCGTGCCGATAATCTTGACCACTTTGCCCGCGCCGATGCCGGAGCCGACCGCGCCGAGATGAGCGTCAATAGCCCCCATAGCGATGGGGATACCGGCTTTGAGTCCCAGTTTTCCGGCCCATTCTTCGGTCAGTCCCCCGGCTTTGGTGTCAACGGCGTAGGTATCATTGCCCAGGGTGTCGCGCAGGGCGCCCAGTTTGGGGTTGAGTTTGGCTAAAAAATCTTTGGCCGGATAGCCGCCCCAGTTGCTGTTGAACATCCCCTTATGGCCGGCGGCGCAGCGGCCGCGTTGTATTTTACCGGGATGTGCCGTGCCGGTCAGCACCGCCGTCATCCAGTCGGCGTGCTCCACCCAGGTAGCTGCCGCGGCGAACACCTTGGCGTCCACCCGCAGGCAGTGGAAAATTTTGCTGAAAAACCATTCCGAACTGTAGGTTCCGCCACATTTGGCCAGATATTCGGGGTGTTCTTTGGCAGCCAGTTGGGTGATTTCCGCAGCCTCGGCGTAACTGGTGTGGTCTTTCCATAGCCACGCCTGGGCGTTGGGGTTATCTTTGAATTCTGGCTTCAGGGCCAGCGGCGTGCCTTCGGCATCGACGGGCAGGGGCGTCGAACCGGTCGTATCCACGCCGATGCCGATGATTTGGCTGGCGTCAAAGCCGGGTTTGGCCTTTTTCGCTGCGTCAAGGGCCTCTTTGACCGTAATTAGGGCGCCTTTGAGGTAATCCGCCGGGTTTTGCCGGGCCAGATTGTGGTCGGCCGGGTCGAGAATAATCCCCGCCTCGCCGGTTTCATACCCCCAAACAGCGCTGGCCAATTCCGTTCCGTCGGCCGTATCGACAATCAGGCATCGCACCGAATTTGTCCCGTAATCCAGTCCCAGTGAATACGCCATGGCTCATTCCTCATTTTTCGTGAATTTTGGCCGCAACTCGCATTGCG
>CAZOCV010000309.1:0-2635 GCA_964578395.1 uncultured Pirellulales bacterium | reverse complement strand
CGCGTACGGAATTCAATGTTCGGAGTTCCACGTTCGGAGTTCAAGCTTTAGCTTGGCCGTATTCGATGTTTGTGGTATAAAGATAACGGCCAGCCTGAAGTTATGTAGGGTGGGTCTATGACCCACCGGATCGTTTGTCCGTTTCGCGGTGGGTCGAAGACCCACCCTACGCGTTTTGTACATGAAATTGCTGTTTTCACGGATATGACGGAAGGAGCAGTGTGATGGAAGCACAGCGATTACCAAAGAATTATGAAAATATGAATGACGCGGAAGCTTTAAAACGAATCAAAACGCGGAAAAGCGAGTTGGGCGGGCGGCTGGTCATTTTGGGGCATCATTACCAGCGGGATGAGATATTCCAGTTGGCCGATTTTGTCGGCGACAGCCTGGAGCTGGCGCGGCAGGCGGCGCAACAGACGGCGGAATTCATCGTTTTCTGCGGCGTGCATTTTATGGCCGAATCCGCCGATGTGCTGACCGGGCCGGAGCAAAAAGTATTTCTGCCGGATATGTCGGCGGGCTGCCCGATGGCGGATATGGCCGACATCGAGCAAGTTGAGCAATGCTGGGCGCAGTTGCAGATGCGTGTGGACAGGCCGGAGCGGATTGTGCCGGTGTGCTACGTCAACAGCACCGCGGCCATCAAGGCGTTTTGCGGACGCCATGAGGGCATGAGCTGCACGTCGAGCAATTGCCGGGCGATTTTTGAGCATATCTGGCGCGACCGGCCCGACGGCATCATTTTATTTCTGCCGGATGAGCATCTGGCCCGCAATACGGCGGCGGCGATGGGCGTGAGCCTGGAAAACATGGCGATGTGGAATCCGCTGGCGGCGGGCCATGAAACCGAAAATGCGGCACTGGCGCAGGCGAAATTGATTTTATGGCGGGGCTATTGCGAAGTGCATCAGGAATTCACCGCCGCGCAAATCGCGCAGGCGAGAAAAATGCATCCGGGCATCAAAATCATGGTGCATCCGGAATGCGGTTACGAGGTGGCCCGGCGGGCGGAGTTGTCGGGCAGTACGGGGATGATTATCAAGACCGTGCGGGAAGCGCCCGCCGGCAGCATCTGGGCAATTGGCACGGAAATGAACATGGTTCGGCGGCTGGCGCGGGATGTGCAGCCCAAAGGCGTGCAGGTGCATTTATTAACCGACTTCGATGCCGCCGGACGCGCCCCGGCCAAATGCAAAACGATGGCGCTGATAGACCCGCAGCATCTGGCCTGGCTGCTCGATGAAATTGCGGCGTATGCGGCCGACCCCGCCGGGCGGAAACTGCCCAATCAGGTAACTGTGGATGCACGCATCGCCAAAGAGGCCCGGCTGGCCCTGGAGCGGATGCTGGCGGTGAAATAACATGATAAATAACGCCACCATTATATATGTGATGTGCCTGACGCTTTTGGCCGGATGCGCATCCAAACCGGCTTCGATGGATGCACCGGCGGCGGCGGCGGGGGATATCATCGCGCAACTGCAAACGCTGCCGACCGTTCGGCAGGTTGCCGCCTGGGAGATGCCCGATTATCTGGACGGCGAGGGGCTAACGATAGAAACCGCGCATTATCGAATTTATACCACAACGAAGGATATGCTGGTATTGCGGCAGTTGTCATTTTTTCTGGAATCGGCGTTTAATGCCTATCAGGATGTGACGGCGGAGGCGCGGCCGGAGGCTCTTTTGGAGGTGTATTTTTTCCAGACGCGGCAGCAGTGGGAGGCGTTCACCCGGCAGTGGACGGGGCCGCAGGCTCCGATGTATCTGAAAATCACCGCCGGGGCGTATTACAGCCGGGGGGCGTGTGTGGCGTATCATCTGAGTCGAGGGGCAAACCTGGCGGTATTGGCGCACGAAGGCTGGCATCAGTTCAGCGATGCGTGTTTCGCCTATCGGCTTCCGGCCTGGCTGGACGAGGGGCTGGCGACATCGTTCGAGGGCTTTGGCTGGGAGGACGGCAAGGTCAATTTTGATGTACGGCTCAACGCCGGCCGGCTGATGGCGTTACAGGAATGCCGGGCGGAGGATAAATGGTATCGGCTGGAGGATTTGCTGCGGCTGGATGCGGGGCGGGTGGTGTCGCATGCGGCCGGACAGTCGCAATTGGAAGGCCAAACGGTGGCGAGCTATTACGCGCAGTTGTATGCCCTGGTGCGTTTTCTGCGCGAGGGCGCATATGGCCGGCGGCGGGCCGCTTTTGAAAAAATGCTGACGGAGGGCCGCGAAGGCCGCTGGCCGCTGGATGAAGCCCTGCGTAATGAGGCCATGGCGCGTGATACCGCGCCCAGTCGCCGCTGGAACGCTCAGGTCGGGCCAATTCTTTTTGAGTATTATTTTCAGCAGTCCCCCCGGCAGGTCGAGCAGGAATATCGGCAATTTTGCGGCGGCATTCTCCAATCGGTGCGGTTCCACCGGCGGCCATAGGTCATATAGGACCTATTCATGTCTCGCCTATACGCCGTTTCGCGGTGGGTCGAAGATACATCCTTCGAACAAACATGCTCACGCGAACGTGAGCATGGCACCCAATGTAGCATCCGGCGTTCGGAAGTCCACGTATGGAGTTCAAGCTTCAGCTTGGCCGTTTTCGATGTGCGGGCGACGTGGGCAAACGGCCCGCCTGAAGGCG
>CAZOCV010000308.1:1032-2642 GCA_964578395.1 uncultured Pirellulales bacterium | reverse complement strand
GACGGGCACGGCTAAAATTTGAACAACCACCTCCCGCCTGGCTAGGCCCGAATTTTCGCCTGCTGCTGGCGGAAGTGGAACATGGCGACCAGAGGGTGCAAATCAAAGACCACCTCCGTTTGTTCGGTGTCAATATCGCGTTCCGTAAAACGGTTCTGGAACGCCACGGCGGCTTCGCCACAAATCTCGGACGCAAAGGCAGGCAGCTGCTTCAGGGAGAAGAAACCCATGTATTACGCAAAATCCAGGCCGAAGGCGGACGTATTTATTACGAGCCGGCCGCAATGGTGGAACATATCGTCATCCCGGAACGTATCCGCTGGTCGTATATCCGGCGCTGGTACATTGGCTGGGGTATGTCGATTGCCGCCGAACAATCCGTTCCCGGCATAAAACCGGGACTTAGGGTTGCTATTAAAGCCGGCTTGGAAACCCTGCATTGCCTGGGATATCCTTTACGAATGCTTATGACGTTGCGTTCAAAGTATGAAAGGTATTATGCCTGGAGCCTGTTCTGGAAACAATTTGGCCGATGGAAGTTTTTGTGTCTCCGCCAACTATCTGACCCGAACTCCGAGCACGAATAAACTTTATGCCCGACGTTGACATTATCATGCCGTTGTATAATAAAGCGGCGACCGTGGTACGATCCATTCGGTCCATTCAGGGGCAATCTGTAACATGTTGGCGATTGATCGTGGTGGATGATGGTTCGACCGATGAGGGCGCTGCCATCGTCGAACGATTGGCGCTGGAAGATAAACGCATCCGGTTAATCCGGCAGGAAAACAAGGGGACAGGCGCCGCCCGAAATGCGGGACTGGCGCAAGTTAAATCTCCATATACGGCTTTTCTCGATGCGGATGATGAATGGCTTCCATCGTATTTGCAGCAGTCCATGGAGGCCTTGAGCCGCAATGACATCGCCATGGTGGGTTGTTATTATTATCGCTGGCCGGAAAAAATCGACATGACTCGCTTTTGGCACCGTTGCGGTGTACAGCCGGGCAAGTATGCCCTGCAAGGAAAAGAAGAGGCCCAATGGGTCTCGGCATTGACAAGCGTTTTCATCCCCACGGTTACCGTCGTGCAAACCGCCGCGGCGCGGGAATGCGGCGGTTTTTACGACAAAACTCATGCCTGCTGGGGTGAGGATCAAACCCTGTTTTTATGTCTGGCGGCGCGGCATCCGTTTATGATTCTGGACGAATCCCTGGCTTTTTTTCATGCTGAAGATTCCTTTCGCAGCGGGCAACGCCGCCCGCAGGAACTGCCGGTTTTTATCGGTGATCCGCAGAGCGTGATGGGAAAATGCCCGGAACATATACGCCCCCTGATGGAACAGGTTATCGCCTATCGCGCGCTGGGCGTCGCCTGCTCGTGGGCTTACGCCGGTGAAAATAAACGCGCTGAGGAATTATTGAACCAGTGGCCGATGGCGCGTAAGTTCAAGTTATATCGCCGCTATCTGTATTTTCGTTATATTCGGCCGCGCTGGTGGACGCGATTAAAATGCCGGGTGGGTCCGCCGGTACGAAGGCGACTGCGGGAATGGTCGTTTAAATTAGGGTTAAAAACACCGCCACCGGCAATACCCTCCGAAAATACAT
>CAZOCV010000308.1:0-1022 GCA_964578395.1 uncultured Pirellulales bacterium | reverse complement strand
CCACCGACGACGGACCATCCGTGGTGGAAAAAATAAAAACCGATGATCAACGCATCTTTTTAATTCACCAGAACAATGCCGGCCCCGGCGCGGCGCGCAACCGAGGATTGGCCCAGGCAACGGCCGCCTTTGTAGCTTTTCTGGATGCCGATGATGAATGGCTGCCCCATTATCTGACGGAATCCCTCGCGGCTCTGCGAGATAACCATGCCGCGGCTACGGCTGCCATGTATTACGAATGGCCCCAACAGCGAAATATGACGGCCTCCTGGCGCAGGCGAGGTATTATCCCCGGCGATTATCGACTGGGACCTGCCGATGGCCCTCGAATGCTTGACGCCTTTACCTGCTTTATGCATGTAGGAACATGCGTGTTCCGCACGCAAGTCATACGCCAATACGATGGTTTTCACGGAGAACATAGCCTGACTGGTGAAGATACAACCTTGTTCCTTCGTTTGGCCGCCAATGAAACTGTGCGCGTTATTGCCGCTCCCGCCATCCGGCATCACCGTGAAGACAGCGGACTCTCCCACACGTATGAGCGTCCGTTGGCTCCTTTTTTGATGAATCCCGAAGTAGTGCTGGCATACATTCCGCCGGATAAAAAATTATGGGTGCGGGCAACACTGGCCGTCATCGCTCTGCGCGATGCCATCGGCCGCGCCCGACAGGGCCAGAAGGAGCAACCGCGCCAGTTGATGCGGGCCTTTCCGGAAATGCGCCGTTATCGCTTAGCCTGGTTTAGATTGCAGGTTACGCTGCTGCTGGAACGGTGGTTTCCATATTGGGTGCGGCTGAAATGTTTTATCGGCCCTCCTGCGCGACGGAAACTGCGAAAAATTTTGCAGCGCTCACACTTGGAGCCGCAACTACCAAACCGATTGCCGCAAACTCACAACCAGACGACTTTTAGTAATGACATCAGCGTCGTTATCCCGGCGTATAACAATGAACGCTACATCAGCCGAGCCATCGAGAGCGTGCTGCGCCAAACACATCCGGCTAACGAAATCATTGTC
>CAZOCV010000307.1:0-2654 GCA_964578395.1 uncultured Pirellulales bacterium | reverse complement strand
TATACCTATTGCGCCAATAATCCCCTCATCTTTACCGATCCCAGTGGGAATGAGCCGATAACGCTTGCAGCCTTAGCAATTGCTGCTCTTATTGGTGCGGGCATAGGCGCTGCAATCGGGGGAATCAGTTCAGCCGCTATGGGCGGTAATATCGGGCAAGGGATGCTTTTTGGTGCAATTACCGGTGCGATTGGTGGTTCTTTTGGGTATATAGGTTTTACTCTCGGCGGTTGGGTTGGTTCTGGTATTGCTGGAGCCGGAGCGGGTGCTCTGGGCGCTTGCATTACCGGTGGCGATCCAGGCATGGGAGCTATTATTGGAGGTGTTGCAGGATTAGCATTTGGTTTAATTCAACAATATGGTCCGAAGTTGGCTAGTGGTCAAAATTCAGATTCATCTTTGGAGCAAGCAAAGGAATTAATAAAAACAAATGGAACTAATGAAACAACGGGGGGTATTACACGAGAAATGGATCCTAATGCATTGGTGCTCGATCCCAATTCTCTTGTAAATCCTAATGCAATGACAATGGATCCTAATTCACTAGCAGATCCAAATTCAATTGCTCCCACTCAATCGTCTACCTCCGGTTCTGTTACTCAGGCCAAGATATATAAGTCGCTTGGTGTTTACGATAGTAAAACTTCTGGTGGAATCCTTAAAGCTTCGGGCAAAGATTTTGCACGTGCAGCAAAAGATTCATGTGCATACACTTTGGATTTGAATGGTACAACTAATAATGCCAAAGCGGTGAAATTGATAGAACAGTGGATTCAGAATCATCCAAATGTCGAAATAACCGAGATTCGTTTCTTTAATCATGGTGATCCTCAACTAGGTACCATAGCAGGAAATACACTTGGTAGATTAAACATGATAGAACTTGACAAAATACTACCTACCAATTGCAAAATTGAATTGGTCCAGTGTAACGTTGCGAAAGGTGCCGGAGGGCTAAACTATATTCAGAATCTGGCCAATGCTGGGAATCGGACGGTGCGAGCATATGATGGTTATATTGATTTCAATAAAAGCTGGCGTTGGGAAAGCTGGGGCAATAAGTGGGAAGCTATCCCTGGACAAAAAAATCCTCATGTTATAAAATAGGAATAGAATACATATATTGAATGTAATTATGTTGGAGTAATTGTATGTTAAATCTAGATACAGATACTATTGTTTTAATATTATTTATGTGTGCGTGCTTAACGTTCTTATTGTTTTTAATTGAAATTTTCATAATATTTATTTTTAGAATTCAAAAAAAACACGTCCCTGTTAAAAATCGGCACTCAATAATATTATTGTTATCAAACTTGAGTATTTCCTGCGTATTTGTTTTGATTGTTACATTGATTGTTAGTCGCTCCATACACAAGGATATAACAAAAATTCATCAATTGCTTTCAAATGAGAATCAGCTTTTTATAACTATTAATGGAATTGATGATAATTCGGGAATCCCTTATGAAAAAAAGTATACTATTTATGATGAAAATGCAATCCGCGAATTCTCAAATAACTTTCTTCAGTTGGAATATAAGGTGTACTTGACATTGCGTCCCGCTTTTAATGTACGAACTTCATATATAATACATTTTAAAGATGATGCACAGAATTTGCATAGTATAATGGTGCTTTCTCCAAACATATTAGTACTTAATCCTGATAGTAAAGTATTAGTGATGTATTATTATGATAATTGTGACCTTTCAGAATATATCCAGACACTAATAACTAATGGGTCAAATAAAGAAAATGGCGATGTTGAGGATTAGGACAACTAGCTCTATTTAGCGACACTGGAGGAGTGATTATCGGTAAAGGCAGCCAGATTTAAATATAGGCGGCGGGCAGGTTAAGTCGGAGCTAAAGTCGGCCCCCCGGTTCCGAAATAGCTCAGTCCCGCCGGTGAATAACAAGACCCGGCAGGAAAACAAGCAACATCCGCCGGGAGGTAAGCAAAACCGGGCGGAAAGATACTCACAGCAGGGCCGCAGATATGGATAACCGCCGGGGAGGATGCCGCCAGGCGAGGGGTTCTATAAGGCTTATCCGGGCCGAACAAAGGCGATGAGTTATCGGAACATGGGCCATGTTTTCTCCAAACATGGGCGATGTTGGGGCAAAACATGGGCGATGTTTACCCCGAACATGGGCGATGTTCGGTTAAAACATGGGCGATAGTTGAACCGGACATGGGCGAAGTCAGGACCGATAATCTCTATTATCGCCAGCCAGAATAAGGCGGCAAGCCACACAGCCCTTCTTATGACGCCGTATAAAATTCCTTATGCCGCTGGGAAACTTGATATAATCCATTACGTGACAGCTCAGCTTTTGGCTTTTTCGAGGCCTTTTTGCAGCCAGGCGCGAAATTCATCGGGAGGCTGGTATCCTTCGGCGGATAAAACCACCTCGCCGTTAGGGGACAAAAGGCGAAACGCCGGTATTGGCCCGATGCCGTATTTTTGGGCGACATCGGATTGTTTGTCGGTGTCGATCATAATGCGAACAAATGGCTCAGCGGCCGTGATGACGTCGGCGCTCGTGTAGGTGTCGTTTTTCATCTTTTGGCACCAGCCGCACCCGGAGGCGTGAAAGGACATCAGGACGGGTTTGTTTTGCAGCCGGGCTTCGGCCAGCGCCTGTTC
>CAZOCV010000306.1:0-2699 GCA_964578395.1 uncultured Pirellulales bacterium | reverse complement strand
AATCTAACCGCTTTTTTCGCTGTATTCGCAATTACATGGTCCTCTTGACGTATTCACTTTAATGCAGCAGGCGGAGCACCCCGCACCGGGGCGCCCGCCGCTGCCATTCTCCGCTACATTATAGTCTGCAAAAACTTATACATTCCACTGAGGCCTTATTTCCGCCGACGCAGCAGCGCCAGGCCGCCCAGACTCAGCAGACTCAGCGTCACTGGTTCCGGTACGGTGGCAACCGTCAACGGCGTATCCTGGCCGCACCATAATGCACACACACCGCACTGATCCAGATAGGCGTCGCCCCAAATGGCGATGTCATCCAGAGCGCCGATCAGCCAGCCGGTATTAGCCGGATAACCGGCCAGAGCAGCACCAATCAACATGGGCGAATTGGTCCAGTAAGGCTCGCCGTTGCCAAAGTCCTCATTCCAGACTCCCACGCCGTATTCACTGCCAAACTGATGATCAAAACCCGTTCTGGTGAATACAGGAGCGCCATTGATGTATTGGGTAAATGTCGTTCCGTCATAACTGAGAATCATGTGCATCCAACTGCTTTCATAGGTATTGGTGTTCGCCATGGTAAAATCCCATGAAGTTGGATCGGGCCATGCCGGGGTCTGATCCCAGGGCCAGAAATAGCTGGCGGGGTCGCCGGGCGAATGCAAAGTAATCTCATAGCTGGGACAACTGATAATTTTGGGATAGTTTCCGTAAGTGCCATTATAACCGGCGACGGAATCGACTCTTATCCAGCCGCCCATCGACCACTGGGTTCCGATATTGGCCAGACTGGCGCTCTTGGCAACGCCAACGGCGTTCCAACTAGCGCCGGCCGTTCCCTGATCATCATTATAGCCAAACAGCAGAGCCTTGGAACCATCCTGGCTGGGAACATATTCAGGAAGACCGTAACCGGCCCATCCTTCTGTAGCCTGGCCATGATTGCCATAGGTGGACTGGTCATACACCACACCGGCGTCTTCTCCCAGCGTACCTTCCTCGAAATTCAACCAAAACCGCAGATCCGCCTGGGCGGTAACGGCCAGGCCAAATACGACCAGCAGTGTCAATACATATTTCATTTTCATCGCACTTTCCTCCAAAAATTACATTTTCCTTTGTGACGCCAACAACAGCGTCAAACTTTTAGAGATACATACATTCGAGGTACACACACGTTTTATCGCTGTTTTCTCTATAGACCTCCTTTCCTGGAGTTTATTTTTATATTTACCAATCGAGCCAGTTTTCCACGCAACTGGGATGGCCCGGCTCGTTACATAACAGCCAATCCGCGGCCAGAATCTCGAAATCTTCAATATCCACGTCACAATCGCCGTCGATGTCAACGCTCAAGGCCGGGTTTTCCCGCAGATATTGCGGACAGGTATAAGCACCAATCGTCGGCCAAGGTTCGGTGCCCAGATAGATATCATCGAAGAAGGCTATCGGTTCCGTGGTATAAGCCCTGACGTAGAAATATTTGCCCGCCATAGGGCTGGTTGCGGTGAAACTGGTGGTTTCCGTTATCCAGCGTCCCAAGGCGGTGCCAAGACTGGCTTCGGGAACCGCCGTCACCGAGGTAATCAAACCCCAATTCACGCCATCGGTTCCCGTGGTAATGTTGCTGGTATTGGCGTCCATCCAATAGACCTCCACCGTCAATTCCGGATCAGGATCGGGCCAGGAGTTGGGATCATTGACATAATCGCTCCAGGATACGGCCGACACGCTGGCCAAGTAGTAAGTCTGACCATTGACGATGGTCGCCGCCGTTTTTTGCCCCAGAACGTGGTATTGCGTCGTGCCCGGCGAGATGCCAAACGCGATTCGGCCCTGTGACGGCTGCGGCGAAGGCGCCCACATAAAGGACTGCATGCCGTTCCAGCCGACAGGGGCCGGAGACCAGCTTTCATACGCCCAGCCTGTTGGTCTTTCATTCGCGTTATCGATATCGACAAAGCCGTTATGAGTGCCCTTTAATACAAGCTGTTCCTGCTCCGTAAAATTCATATCCGTCACATCTTCAAAATCGCCGTTGGTCAGCAGGTTCGCCGCGGGCCAGTCGGTTGGTTTATTGGCGGAGCCTTTCACGAAAGACATATTGCCAACCCACATCCAGCCATCAATATCCACGCCGTATTCGGAGTTCTTATGATGGGTAGCGCGAACACGGAATTGCTTGCCGGCAATGGAACTATCGGCGACAAAGCTATGAGTCAAACGCCGCCAGTTCGTATGATTGGGAGAAACGAAAGAGTTTTTATCCGTGTTGTTGAACGAATAGAAAATCGTCTCCGCCTGCGTGGAGGTGTCAACAGCGATGAGATCGATAAAGATGCTGTTGCCGCCGGGCACACTCACATCGTACGCTGAACTGCTGCCGGCGACCATGGCCGAGAAATAATAAGTCTCGCCCAAAGCTATGGTTTCGGACGTGACGGTTTGGCTCAATAGCGCGTTGGGATCCAGGTACACCGCCACCGATCCGCCAGCGGGTTCAAACAGGTTGCCCGTTACGGGATCTGCCGCCAGCGGGCCATGCACCACGCCGATATTGGAAACATTTTGAATGCCGCGATTGGTGCTGCCATCCGGGTCGGTCAGCGCCCAGCCCGTCGGCGCCAATTGCGGCTGGAAATCGCCCGCTTCGGGAACCAGCGACACATCCTGATAGAAATCCCAGTTCGTCAGCAACT
>CAZOCV010000305.1:0-2713 GCA_964578395.1 uncultured Pirellulales bacterium | reverse complement strand
TTGAGCCATCACAACGTTGTTGGCGTGTTCCCGGTCCATGAATAACAATTATACCTTCCAACTGCGGGAAAACCAGTTAGAATTTGAGTTTTGCGATTAGCGCCTTTACCGTCAGAATCTTGGGCGAGACGCCCAAGCCACTTGTAATCACAATTCATTAAGCGCATAAAAAAAAGCGGGCCAAAAGGTCCGCTTCTCTCCTCTCCCATCCATTGGTTTTCGTTATATGGCCGTTTCAGGCCGTGGCCGTCAGGCCGGCAAAGACCGCGGCCTTCTCATTGACCGGGTCCATTTCCAGATGGCGATGCAGTTCCATGGCCACACGGACCTTGCCCCAGCCGACATCCTCCACGCGCACTACATTGGCCCAAAAGAAGTAACTGTCCATTTCAAACATATTGCTCATGTTATGCGGATAGCTGAACCGCGTCAGCACGCACGCCCCCGGCGTCGGGCTGGCACAGGCCTCTATCAGAAAACTCACGCCCGTACGCGACACATCCACGATCTGGCCGCGATGCATCTCGCCGTTGGGGTCATATCCGAAAAAAAGCGGCCAACTGAAGCGAAACCGCGGATGCCGACGACGCTCTTGCATAACCGAACCAGAACTCATTGCTTTGTCTCCTGTCTTAAAAAACCAAAATGCCAAAACCCAACCGACCATCACGACACAACGTCGTCAGCCGTTCATTGTTTCGACAGAATCAAAACGTGAGTTAAGCAGGAAATCCCCGCCGCTTAAAAAAAGGCAAAAAAAAGCCCCTTTTTCAAGAAAGGGGCTTCATACGTTTGAGTTATTCAGACGTTCACGATTATTCGATCAGAGCGCGCACGACATTAAGCTCTTCTTCAATCTTGCCTTTGATATCCTCCAGCGCTTCCGGCGACAGGCGTATTTCATCCAGAAGCGAAGGATCAATGGTGTCCGTTTCGGCCGAAATGGTCATTCCCAGCTTCTGCTGCTGACACACCACATCGCTGATATGGGTGACGATCGCCAGCAGGCGGTTTTCTCTGGCCAAATCCGTCGGGGAGTGATGGTAGCCTGTAATATATTGGAAGGACCGGGGGAATTTCCACCGCGCCGACAGCGCCATACCAATTTCCTGATGGTCGGCTCCGATAATCTGCTCTTCCGCCTTGCGATACGGCACGCCGGCACGGACCAAATCCACAATTTTAGGCAGATTCGGGCCATGGCACTGCATAACCGCCACTACGCCCAAATCGTGAATCAAGCCGCCCAGAAACGCTTCGTCCGGCAGGGTCAGGCCGATGGCGTTGGTGATGAGCTTGTTGCATGCGCCCACCGCGACACTGTGCGTCCACAGGTCCTTGCCGTTGAAATCATCGCAGTGCGTCGGCGTCTTGAACATTTTCGACAACGACGCGGCAATGGCGATGTTCTTGACGGCGTTCAATCCCAGCAGCATGATCGCGCGGTCGATGCTGCCGATCTGTCCCGGCAAACCATAAAATGCGGAGTTCACCACCCGCAACACCCGGGCCGAAAGAGCCGGGTCGTTGCAGACAATCTCATGCAGATCGTGCGCCGTGCTGCGCGGGTCCTGCACGATTTCAATGATCCGGATGGTGATTTCCGGCAGGGTCGAAATTTCGGTGGTCTTTGCGGCTAAGTCTTTGGCTACTGCTTGCGTCACAACACTGTCCTCTCTTCCGACCGATTAACAACGTTTCGAATCTTCTCCATCGACGATTCTCTTTTGCCGGAGACGCTCGTTCAAATCGATGCGTCCCATAATGTCGGCAATGCGCTCACCGGCCCGGCCGTCACCATAGACGCCCGGTCGAAAACCGCGCTGCCGTCGGCGACGCTCCAGCACCATCTCCAGAGCCGCCGATACCGCCGCGACGCCATAATCGGCGTCCACGACATTCCCGGACCTCGCTCGCCCATGCTGACGGGGTCCGACGTTTACTACATCGACATTTAAAGCCCCCGCCTCTATTATTCCGCTGGAGCTGTTACCCACCAAAGCCCTGGTTCGGTAGATAAGACCCAAAAATGTTCCACGTGGAACATTTTTCAAAAAGTGGCAGGCTGGATGGCTGTTATATTCCTTTAATATTTGCAGGATACCGGAATATCCGGCGTCACTATTGGGATATAAGATTATTATTGGCAAGGCTTTAGAGAGGCAGGCCTTTATGGTTTCCTTCATCCGACGGGCTTCCTGAACAGGCGTGCCGCCGGCGGGATGCTGGGCAATCATCAAAAAATCCCGGCAAATATCGAAGCCGGCGACCTGACTGAGAAATTTTTCATCGTGGCAAACAAATTCCGATAATTTATCCAAAGCGGGCGAGCCGGTCTGATAAATACGAAAATCCGGCTCGGCAAGGTGTTTTAGGCGCTTGGCGGCATCGCGGCTGGCGGCAAAGTGAAGATGGGCTAGTTTGCTGATCGCCGGCCGCCAGGCATCATCCAAAACGCCGGGAGCGGCATCGCCGCCGTGGATGTGTCCGATAACTCGGCCGGAAGCGGTTGCGGCCGCAGCGGCGGCGAAGGGTTCGATGCGGTCGCCAAGAACCACGACAATGTCGGTATTGAGGCGGGCAAAAGCGCGGGCCATAGCCGTTATGGCCCGGCCCAAACCTTCGGCCTGGTCTAGGGCGTTATCTTTATTGCCTTGTAAGCGAACGCGGGCGTCAATATGCCAACCATCTTTTTTGATTTGGTTGATCGTCA
>CAZOCV010000304.1:0-2726 GCA_964578395.1 uncultured Pirellulales bacterium | reverse complement strand
GCGCTGGTGATGGGGGACGCGCCGGAAGCGGCGGTTTTGCCGTCCTTTTTTCCCTTATTCTCAGTGCGGGTTTCGACCGGGTCGTCATCTTCTTCCGGTACGGAGTCGAACAGGTCTTTTTTGGGCTGCGGCGGGAGAATTTCCTCAATGTCATCCAGTTTTGGAGCCGGCCGTGCGGCAATCGGTGGTTTTAGGGTAGCCGTTGCCGAAGATGGGCGGACCAGAGGGTTCCAATGGGGTATGCGAAGTTTAAGGCCTTTACCCGCACTGGCTCCCACTGTGGCCAGCACCGGGCCGGCATGGCGTAGCCGTTCCAGTCCCCGCCAAAGCAGTATGAATATTGGGGCCATGAGATTGTCGGCCGCCAGCAGCGAACCTACCACCATGGCCGCCAATAATATCAGTATGGCCCCAACTAAAGCGGTGTTGGCCAGAAGAAAATGCCCCAGTGCTGCGCCCAAAACGCCGCCGTTGCCGATGGTCAGAGAATTTTCATCCCCCGGCCGCCAGAGGTTGGCCGTGGTTGCCGCCACAATGGCCACCAGCAGCACGCCGATGGTTCTCAGGGGGAGTTGTTCGATAGTTTTTTTGGCGCAAAAGGTTATAAGCCATATAATTACAGCGATCATAAATACGTAACTGGCTGGTCCGAACCAGTAATGCAACTGATAGGAAATCCACGCCCCGGCCGGTCCGCAGAGATTATGAACAGAGCCGCTGGCTACAACGTCCGGATTGGGCCAGTCTTCGGAGTTGAAACTAATCAAGCTGACCAATACAAAAAAGCATACACCCAAAGCAATGGAGGTAAATGCGACGCGATTGAGTATTTTAGTATCTGCCATAGTAACTTCTTATTTTCCCGATAGTTATCGGGGCGCACCGTGCTCCCCGGCTATACCTAGTTATCGGCCGACACCGCTTTTTGGCTATATATTTTTCTAATTCCCTCCGGTTTAGGTGAAATTTTACCTCATTGGATAGGATTGATGTCTCGCCTAACCCAGCAACCACAGGCTAAGATTGAAGTAAAAGAGCAACGTCGCAACATCTGCCGATGCTAAAACAATCGGCCCGGCGGAAACCTTTGGATCAATTTTCATCTTATGAATGATTGTCGGAATAGCCACACCCAGAAAACAGGACGTGATAATCGAAAGACAGACGCTGCCGCCGATGGCGATGGCTTGCATGGGCTGACCGCGCCACAGCCAGGCGGTCATGAAGAGAATACCGCCACAGCCCAGACCCAGCATGATGGAAGTGCTGAACTCCTTCCGAGTGGAAAGGAGAATCTGCCGCCAGTTCATCTGCCGCCCCAGCAGGCTTTGGATGGTAATCGTCATAGACTGCATGCTCACGCTTTCCCCCAGCGCCAGCACCACGGTAAGAAACATGGCCAGAATCACGACCTGACTGAGCAAAAGTTCGTATCTGCTGGCGATGAAAGCACAGATAATGCCGCTGGCTATATTGCAGAGCAACCACGGGAAACGGTCCTTGAAGCTTCTCCAGGATGAAACGCGGCGACCCAGAGCGATATGCACGCCAATCAGTTGAAAGGCGCTATCCATCTGCTGCTGGGTGCTGGTGAGTACGTCGTCGGTGAACTGGCTTAGATCAATGATGCCTTGCAGACGAACATCGGTATCCACGACCGGTAGAGCCAGGAGCCGGTGATTTTGCAGCATTTCGCATGCCTCCAGCACCGAACTGGATGTCGGAATGGAGATGACGGGCGAGACCATGATGGACTCCATCGTGGCGCCGGGATCGCTGCCCAACAGCCGTCGCACCGGCACCACTCCCACGAGGCGGTCATCTTTATCCAGGACATACAAGTAAACGATTTTGTCCGTGATATTCATCTGGCGAAACTTGTTTACGGCTTCGCCTGCGGTCTGCTCTTCCCGCAACGTAATCATGTTGGTATGCAGGTGGGCGGTAATCGGATCGGTCAGGTTGTCAGCACTAATTTTATTTATCATGATCGGTTTTCTATGGAAACAGATTTACCTGGTTCAAAACCTGTTGTCTTTTCAGATATTATCCGCGGGGTATATTACCGTATTTTATCGGTGAGGGCAAACGCATCAGTCCTGCGGCACGGACATACCCGCGGGTCCAGCAGAGAGAGCCTGATGTGTTCCGCCGGAAGTGGTTTTGTTTTTTCGGACCAGGTCTATGGCGTCGTTCATGCGGCGAAAGCGCACCACACCAATAATTCCGGTAAGGATTCCAAAAGGAAGGCAAAAAATTCCAATGGCCCAGAACCACACCTGCTGGGAAAAATGGATGATGGAAACTCCGGCAATGAGCAGCGCCACGGCCGAGCGCAGATAGGCCAGCAAGGTGCGTTCGTTGGCCATAAGGGTGCGGTCTATCGCCAGCTCATCCCTTAATATCAGATTTTCACGGGCAAATCGGGCGTAAATGGGATTTTTCGTGTCCAACGTTTTATCCTCCGCGTAGAGAACTTACGTTTTCATGCTGTCCAGCACCAAAATGCTCAGGGGCAGGAAAACGATAATCGGCAGCCACGCCACCAGCAGGGGCATGAAGGGATTGGCGGCCAGCGAGACATCGCCGGCGAAAAGCTTGCAGACGAACGTCGCCAGGAAACAGCCGCCCGCGCCCAGCAGGACCATGCTTATGGCGGCCGGCGTGTTGCGCCGTTCCCGTGAAACCAGCAGGGGCAGGCCCAGCAGCAGCATGACCATATTGAT
>CAZOCV010000303.1:0-2738 GCA_964578395.1 uncultured Pirellulales bacterium | reverse complement strand
CTTTTTTGTTTCTTCCGGCGAGCATCAACAGTGGTTTAGGGTTGCCGCGACGTATGGGACGTTCTTTCTCTTGCTGTTGCCGCTGCTGACGCTGATCGTTTCGGCGGCAAAGAAGACAAAATCAGCAACAACTCAAGCCGATACGCCGCAGCAGGCTGTGGAAGACTGAGGAGGATATGTATGATCGTGCTTGTATTTGTCGTTTTTATTCTGCTGGCATTATCGGATTTCCCGACACTCATTAAGGAAAAAAAGTGGTATGAGGTGACGGTTCTGGCAGGCTTTTATGTTCTTGTCACAACGCTTTGCGTCCTGTATACGGCAGGGATGACGCTGCCGAGCCCGGTCAAGGGGATCCAGAGCTTTATCGTCAATACGCTGCATCTCGGTTACCCAAAGCAGTGACAGACTAAAAAATCCCGCTGTCACCAACAGCGGGATTTATCGGTGCTTTTGACGTTTACTTAAGAGCTTGTTCGGGCGCTGCATTTTTACTGTCATAAAAGCCCTTGACAATAACAAGGACGATCGGGAGAACAAAGATCCCGATAAAACCAAAAACCTGAAGACCCACATACATGCTGATGAGCATGGCGAGAGGATGAACGCCGATCTGGCGGCCGACAATTTTAGGTTCCAAAATATTGCGGACAATTGTGATGACGGCGTAGAGTACGGCGAGTCCGATGGCTAAGGTGACGTCACCTTTTATGAGTTCAACGATAATCCACGGGATGACAACAGCGCCCGTGCCAAGCACCGGGAGAAGGTCTATAAAAGCGATAATCGCGGCGATTATGATGGCATTGTCGATACCGATGATCAGCAGGCCGACAGAGAGCTCGATAAATGTGACTGTAACAAGAATGGCGTAGGCTTTGACATATTTCAAACCGATATCGGCGGCAAGTTTTTTCAGCCGCAATATGTTGGACCGCATTTTTTCCGGCAGCAGCTTTAGCAGAGATACTGTTATTTTTTTGTAGTCCATGGCAAAAAAGATGGAAGAGATAACCGAAAGCAGCAATGACAGCAGGATACCAGGCAGTGATATGACAGTGGAGGAGAGGAATTTGAGGACCTCGGAGGAGATGCCCGTCACAACGGTGCCGGCAGATTGAGAGAAGGACGTCGTCATATCCTGAACGATCCGGGCCATATTCGGGTCGAGCCTGGCCGTCAGTTCCTCCAGGTTTTCAAAGAGGGTGTTGATTTGCGGCAGGATATATTGTTCAAACATATTGGGAAGGCTGGTGAAGCCGTCTATGAGGATGGCAACGATTTTGATACCGATCAGAATAAGAAGGAAGCCGACGACCGCGTAAAACAGCATCGCCAGGATGATGACGGCCACCTTGTGGGGGATTCGGCATTTACCAGACAGAAATCGAATCAGAGGTCTGAGCAGCAGCGCAACGACAAAACCGATAATAAAGGGCATGGTCCAGGCCACGACATATTTGACCGCAAAATACAGGAGTGCCGCGGCCAATACGAAATACATGACGTTCGTGATGAATTTTTTCCGTTCTTCAAGCTTGCTGTTCACTCAGTACCTCCGCGTTCTGATTGGCAGTTATTAATTAATTATAACATAAATAGACACAGAAAAAACCAGTTTTATGTAAAAAAGCGTCTTTATTTAACTGTTTATTAGAATGAGGTATTTGGAATGGTCGAAGAATATTTAGGGCGCTGCCGGTAGAAGAACTCTACATAACCCTATTGACAGGCCGGTCTAACGGTAATCGCATGTACTGGTATAAATGTATGGTTGTTTGAAATCGACACTGATGAAGCTTATAAGCCGAGGTCTTGTCTTCATTGCCGAGTCCTTTCGTAAGCTTTTCTTCTTATTATACATATCGGAGTTTACCCCAGCAACATAAGAGTAATTTCTGCAGGTAATAATTTTTATTGCAGTGAGCAGCGCTTTCAGAGATGGCAACAGGGATAAAATGAAGTTGCGGTATAAAAGAACCGGGAGAAGATTACTCACTCCCGGTATCTCTTGTTTTCGGTTTTTATTAGTTAGCTAAGGTCTGATTTGTGACGGACAGAATTTGGGTTCGGTAGGGTAGGGATGAGCGATGGAAATTCAGGGTGAGGGTCACAGTCTGGCGGCGTTGCGCTAGAAAGTAGATTTAGCGTCTCAAGATGAAATGTATATACTACTTTTATCCATACAAAAGTGCGCACCGACAAGGCCTGTTTTCTTTGTCGGTGTGCATTACTCAGAATTAAATCAGTCCTGATTTCTGCAGCAGGCGCTGAACCATGACGGCCACCTCGGCTCTTGTGATGCTTCTTTCCGGCTCGTAAATGCCGTTGCCGATTCCGGTGACGACCATCATGGGGCCCATGTCATTGACCGCGTCCTCGGCCCAGTGATTTGAGACGTCTATAAAGGTTACGGGGTTGTATATAACGGAATATGTGCTGTTCGTAAGGCTGTTTTACGCAATAGAACGCAATAGCTTCAGCAATGATTACGCAATAGAACGCAACCCGCAAGAATTCACAAAACTCAGTAGACTTATTAGACAATTATGAGAGAGCAAGTCATACAATGTGCACAACGACATCAAACATAAGAAAAACCCGCAAGTGACAGTGCTGCAATCACTTGTGGGTCTTTTGGCGGAGAAGGAGGGATTTGAACCCTCGCTGCGCTCATCACGCACTACTCCCTTAGCAGGGGAGCCCCTTCGGCCACTTGGGTACTTCTCCAAGCCGAA
>CAZOCV010000302.1:0-2782 GCA_964578395.1 uncultured Pirellulales bacterium | reverse complement strand
TGTGACCCACCGAATCGTTTGTCCGTTTCGCGGTGGGTCGAAGACCCACCCTACGGGTTGACTCCGAACAAACATGCTCACGCGAGCGTGAGCATGGCACCCGGCCAGCGCAGCTCAACCGTTCCCGGTTGAGTTTCATTATTGCAAACGCCGCACCTTTATTCTGATAAAGCCTCAAGGGTTTCCCAGCGGGCGTAGGTATCGTGAAGCTGGGTCTGCAATTCGTCCAGACGGGCGGTCATGGCGGTGATGGCGGCCGGAGGTTTTTTGTAAAATTCCGGGTCGGCCATAGCCTCGTGAAGTTGCCGCTGTTCCGTTTCGAGCGTTTCAATCTGGACGGGCAGGCCGGCGAGTTCCTGTTTTTCCTTGAAGGTCAGGCGGCGGGGTTTATCCGTTGCGGCGGCTTTGGCCGGACGAGGTGCGGATTTTTCGGGTTTAGGCTTTTCCGGGGCGGCGGGGCGCTGACGCAGCCAGTCATCATACCCGCCGACGTATTCCTTGACCGCGCCGTCGCCTTCAAACACCAGCGTACTGGTCACGACGTTATTGAGAAATTCGCGGTCGTGGCTGACCAGCAAAACCGTGCCGGCGTAATCCATCAAAAATTCTTCCAGCAGGTCCAATGTTTCCATGTCCAAATCGTTGGTCGGCTCATCCAGCACCATAACGTTGGACGGCCGCGTGAACAGCCGGGCCAGCAGCAGGCGATTGCGTTCGCCGCCAGAGAGATTTGCCACCGGGTTGCGGCACTGCGTGGGCGTAAATAAAAAATCCTGCAAATAGCCAACGATATGCCGCGGCTTGCCGTTGACCCAGACGGTATCGCTGCCGTCGGCGACATTTTCCGCGATGGTTTTCGTATCATCAAGCTGAGCGTGCAACTGGTCGAAATAAGCGATTTCCAGGTTCACGCCCTGCCGCACCGTACCGGCCTGCGGCGGCAGTTCGCCCAGCAGCACGCGCAGCAGCGTGGTCTTGCCCACGCCGTTGGGGCCGATGACGCCGATTTTGTCACCGCGCAGAATGGTTGTAGAAAAATCCGCCAGAAGGGGTTGCTTCGTCGCGTAGCTGAAACGAACATTTTTGGCCTCCATTACCAGCCGCCCCGACTGTTGCACATCCTGAGCCTGCAAACGAACCGTACCTACGGCCTCTTTGCGCTGGGCGCGTTCTTCGCGCAGCTTTTTCAGGGCGCGAACGCGGCCTTCATTGCGGGTGCGGCGGGCCTTGATGCCCTGGCGAATCCAGACTTCCTCCTGTGCGAGTTTTTTATCGAACTGGGCCTGCTGTGCGGCTTCGGCCTCCAGGGCTTCCTGTCGCCGTTTGAGGTACGTTTCATAATTACAATCGTAACTGGCTAATCGGCCGCGATCCAGTTCGACGATGCGCGTCGCCAGCCGTTTTAACAGCGCCCGGTCGTGCGTAACAAAAATTACGGCGCCTTCATAGCGGCTGAGGTATTCCTCCAGCCAGATGATGGCCTCAATGTCGAGGTGGTTGGTCGGCTCATCCAGCAGCAGCACATCCGGCCCGGCCACCAGCGCCTGCGCCAATAGCACGCGGCGTTTCATGCCCGCCGAAAGCCCGGCGAAATCGGCATCCGCATCCAGGTGCATCTGGTCGATGATGCTTTCCACGCGGCGGTTCACCTGCCAGCCGTCATCGCGGTCGAGGGCGTGCTGAAGTTTATCCAGTTGTTCGAGACGTGTTTTTTGCGGCGGCTCCGTGGCGATGCGATGACTGAGCAGATGATACTCGGCCAGCAGCCGGCCGCGCTGGCCCAGTCCGGCCGAAACCTGGTCGAAAATCGTCCCTGTCAGATGGTTGGGCACTTCCTGTTTCAGACAGGCCGCCGTTGATCCCGGCCGACGCGACAAAATTCCATCGTGCGGCTCCAGTTCCCCGGCAATCAGCCGCATCAGCGTCGTCTTGCCCGCCCCGTTACGCCCGATGAGGCATATCCGCTCGCCCTCTTCGACATGCAGCGTAATATGCTCCAGCAGCGTGACGCCGCCAAAGATAATACTGACATCCTGTAAACCGATTAACGCCATAACTATCCGTACAGGTTCAATCTATGAACTGAGTGCATTCCTTAACGATTGTTAAACCGATACGTCGTGGTCGTATGGTACGTTTCGCCGGGGCGGAGGATGGTGGTGGGGAAATTCGGTTTGTTGGGCGAATCGGGGTAGTGCTGAGTTTCGAGGCACAGGCCGCAGCGGCGTTTATACGGCTGTCCGGATTTGCCGATGCAACTGCCGTCGAGAAAATTGCCGGTATAAAACTGTACGCCCGGCTGGTCGGTATAGACTTCCATAATTCGGCCGCTTGTCGGCTCCGTTACGCGGGCGGCGAGGCGCATTTGGCCGGCAGTGCCATCGATGACATAATTATGGTCGTACCCGCCGGCGAATTTCAGTTGCTCATCGTCAGCGGCGATGCGTTTGCCGATGATGGTCGCCTGGCGAAAATCCAGCGGCGTGCCGGCCACGGGGCGAATTTCGCCGGTGGGAATCAGAATTTTATCAGCGGGCGTGAAGTTCGCGGCGTTGAGCATCAGCTCATGGCCGAGAATATCGCCCGCACCCTCGCCGGCGAGATTAAAGTAGCTGTGGTTGGTAAGGTTCACGATAGTGGGTTTATCGGTGACGGCGTGATAATCAATGCGCAACTCATTATCGTTGGTGAGCTTGTAAGTGACGGTTGTCGTCAGTGTGCCGGGGTAGCCTTCGTCGCCATCAGGGCTGACATGTGTCAATTTCAGCGACGGCCCCTGGGG
>CAZOCV010000301.1:0-2799 GCA_964578395.1 uncultured Pirellulales bacterium | reverse complement strand
TCCTCCGACACCACGTATTACTGGCGGGTGGATGAAGTCCTTTCGGGCGGCGGCGTGCTTACCGGCATGATCTGGAGTTTCTCGACCGTCAAGATGCTGCCCCAGATTACCGGCCAACCCGCCGATACGATGGCGCCTCAGGGTGACGACGCTTACTTCACCGTAACGGCAGTCGATCCGCTGGGCGGCACACTATATTACAAGTGGTTTGAAGACCCCACGCCCGGTGCGCCCGGAGATGAAGTTGAATTGACCAATGGCGCCGATTATGACGGCGTAGCGACGGCAACGCTGACGGTAAAGGACGCCCAAATCGGCGATATCAGCTTCTTCTATTGTAATGTCACCAACCTCGATGGAACGGTACCGACGAATACCGCGGGTCTGGAATTGCCCCGTGTGGTGTATTACTGGCCGTTTGAAAACAGTGCGGACGAAGCCGGCGGCGCCTTTATCGGCACCGCGGTAGGCGATCCCACATATGATACCGGCATGGTGGGCCAGGCCGCTTCCTTCGACGGCAATGACGCCTTTACTTATGTCAACGTACCGCTGGCGTTCGCGAGCGGACAGCCGGCCACAAGCGGCGCTGCCAGTATTTCGTTCTGGGCGAAATCCAGCGACGTGGCGAAGGCCTGGGCATGTTTTCTCGCCAAGCCCTACGTCTTTGATATGGGCCAGTATGCCATCGCCGGCGATCTTTTCATCGCGCGTCAGACGGCTATCTGGACGCTATATACCGGAGTCGGCGGCGTTCTGGTTAATGACACCTGGGTGCATCTGACCGTCACTCATGACGGAACCGGCTTGAAATTGTACGCTGACGGCGAACTGGCGGGCGCACATGACGCTCCCTGGCCGTACACGGACGCAGCAGGCACGTTTGTTGTGGGCGCCGGCTGGAGTTACAACCCTGCCTCCGGCCTCGAGATGATCGTCGGCCTGATGGATGAACTCCGCATTCGCAATTACGCGATGACGGCCAACGAAGTCCTGATGGAATATGCCGACGGCGCCGGCGTTTCCGTGTGTCTTGACAGCCTGAGCAATATCGTCGAAGACGGCAGTTGCACGACGGATCTGGCCGACTTTGCGGTCTTTGCGCAGGAATGGCTGGAAGATAACACCTATACACCTGCTCCCTGATAAGATGAAGCACTTTTAATCAACGGTGTATTTGGTATCTCCTGGTAATGTTCGGCGCCCGCTCCGGCGGGCGCTGAACGCTTTTCTGATTTTGAACGAAGAATCGGATAGAACAACGAATGAAGCAGCGAATCAATGCTCATTCAAGAGGTGATTAAAATGAAACGGAAAGCATTTACTCTGATAGAATTATTGGTGGTGGTATCCATCATCGCACTATTGATATCTATTTTGTTGCCGGGTTTGAACAAAGCGCGGGAGGCGGCGTACCGAATCAAGTGCCTGACGAATATGCGGGCGCTGACGCAATCCTGGCGCATTTACGCCCACGATAACGATGAGAATCTGGTCTTTTCCTGTCAGCGGGCATCGGCCCAGGAAACGGACGAATCGGGAACTCCGACCAGTGAATATTCCTGGCTGGGCAACTCCGATTATATCGTGGCGCCTCCGGCGAACGTCACGGAGGATTGGCTTATTGAGCGCGTTATTGAAGCCGGAAAAATGTGGAAGTATTGCCCCAGTGTGGAAAATTATCGCTGCCCGTCGAGCAAAGAGTTTGGCGAAGTGGTAACCTATACCATTATTTCACCCATGCATGGGCTGTATTGGCCAAGTGCTTATGACCCGGCAAAAGCGGATGGAATGTATAATAAAAAGTTGACCAGCATTTACAATCCTTCCGGCCGCGCGGTGTTTATCGACGAAGGCAAAATTACTTACGACGATTATGGCGTGTATTATAGTCGTCCCATGTGGTGGGATCCGCCCTGTGTGCGTCATAATAAAGGCGAAACCTTGTCTTTCGCCGACGGCCACGCCGAGTATTGGAAATGGGAAAGTGAATATACCCTGGAAATTGCCGAACAAAGACGTTATAATGTGCTGGATCCGGGAAGTCCGGATCTGGAAAAGTGGCAGCGCGCTTTTTGGGGCAAACTTGGCTATGTCCCCAATTGATGTTTTTGGATAAAATCTGAACGGATGCGCTAAGAATTCGTGCTTGAGCTTGCTTCATGACGCAGGGCAAATCTGTGGAATATGGTAGGTAGTGACAAGCACTCTGATAAGATGAAGCAATTTTAATCAACGGTGTATTTGGTATCTCCTGGTAATGTTCGCCGCCCGCCCCGGCGGGCGCTGAACGTTTTTCTGATTGTGAACGAAGAATCGGATAGAACCATGAATGAGGGCAACGTATCCATGCTCATTCAAGAAGTATTAAAATGAAACGGAAAGCATTTACTCTGATCGAATTGTTGGTAGTGGTATCGATCATCGCACTATTGATATCCATTTTGTTGCCGGGTTTGAACAAGGCGCGGGAGGCGGCGTACCGAATCAAGTGCCTGACGAATATGCGGGCGCTGACGCAGGCCTGGCGCATCTACGCCCATGAAAACGATGAGATTCTGGTTTTTTCCTGCCCTAAGGCATCGTATCAGGAAACGGACGAATCCGGGTCTGCGACGTATGAATATTCCTGGCTGGCCAACACTAATAGTCACCATAAAACTATGGTGAATTATCTTACGACACCAAGTCTCTTTCCCAGCATAACGGAAGAATGGCTTATTGAGCATGTCATCGAAACCGGCAAAATGTGGAAGTATTGCCCCAGTGTGGAAAATTATCGCTGCCCGTCGAGCAAAC
>CAZOCV010000300.1:0-2804 GCA_964578395.1 uncultured Pirellulales bacterium | reverse complement strand
ATAAACAAAATATGATACAGACTTTATCGGAAATATTTTTCATGCGTTAGCCCTGATACCAGCCGTCAATGGGATATTCAATCAGGCCCTTGAGGTCGCGGAGGAAAGCGGCCCCGACGGCCCCATCGACGATACGGTGATCGCAGGACATGGTCAGGCGGACGCGGGTCTGGAGGCTGGCGGCCCCGGCGGCGTCGAAAACCTGCTCCTTGATGGCCGTACCGATGGCGAGAATGGCCGAATTGGGCGGGTTGATGATAGCAGTGAACTCCTCCACGCCGAACATACCCAGGTTGGTAATGGTGAATGTGGAGTTGGAGTAGTCTTCCGGCTGCAGCCGGCCGGTGCGGGCCTTGTCGATGAGGGTTGTCAGTTCCTCGTCGATGGCGAGAATGCCCTTGGATTGGCAGTTGCGAACGACGGGGGTAATAAGGCCGTCTTCCTGAGCGACGGCCAGGGCCATATCAATGCGGCCGTGCCGGATAATTTCCTTGTCGGTCCAGGTGGCGTTGACCTTGGGATGGCGGCGGAGGCACTCGGTAACGAGCTTCATAAAGAAGGCGTTGATCGAGACCTTGGTCTTGCGTTCGGCATTGAGACGCTGGCGGGCGGCGAAAAGCTGATCGACGGCGGCCGACATTTTCAGATAGTAGTGCGGCGCGGTGAACATGGACTCGCTGAGCCGCTGGGCGATGGTGCGGCGTTTGGGATTGATGGCGATGCGCTCTACCTTCAGCGGTGCGCCCGTGACGCGGGCATCTCCGTGACGCGGGCATCCTGCCCGCGATTCTCCCGCGTCGCCGATATCCTGCCCGCGATTTTCCTGCGCTGCTGGTATCATGCCTGCGGTTTTATTCGCGGGCAGGATGCCCGCTCCACCAATAAACGCCTGGACGTCTTTTTCGACGATGCGGCCATTCGGACCGCTGCCGGAGATATCTTCAAGACGAAGGTTATGCTGCCGGGCCAGGTTGCGGGCCAGAGGCGAAGAGCGCACAGGCTCATCCGGAGATCGCCGGGGCAATTCCGGCCGCGGGGCTTGTTCTGGTTCCGCTTTGGATTTGGGCTGGGGTACGGCCTGAGCTTGAGCAGTTTTCGACCCGGCCAACAGGCCGGAGATGTCTTCACCTTTGGCGCCGATGATAGCAATAGTATCGCCGACGGCGGCCTGGGCGCCTTCCGGAGTGACGATTTTCAGCAGCGTCCCCTCCTGCATGGCGATATATTCCATGGTCGCCTTGTCGGTTTCCACATCGCAAAGAACATCGCCGGAGGCAACCGCCTCGCCTTCCTGCTTGCGCCATTGGGCAATCAGGCCGTTTTCCATCGTGGGCGACAACGCCGTCATCGGTATCTTTTCCGCCATCGTCTAGTCCTTATATAAATATCCAAAATACATCGATTGAGATAATGGCGATAGAATACCGAAAACAGACGTCAAAAGCCAGAAGAAATTTTAACCACCGTTTAAAGGGATTTTAATAGAATCCAGAAGAAGAGAAACCACGGATTACGCGGATTACACAGATTTTATTCTTACTTCCATGTCACGGCGTAGTCCGCTTCAGGCGGACGAAGCCGGATGCCTCTTGACAGCGCAATCAGCGTCAAAAAGATATTAACCACGGATTCTCACGGATTGGCACGGATTGTAAATAGAAGTAAGAAGCCAGAATAAAAGCCCCGGCTGAGAAGCCGGGGTTCTTCGCCCACGACTCTTAGCAGCGTAATCAGAGTAATCAGCGTCAAAAAGATATTAACCACGGATTTTCACGGATGGGCACGGATTAAAACATTTTTCACCACGAAGAACACGATGAACACGAAGAAAAGAAGTTTATCCGCAGATTAATTGTCACGGCATAGTCGATTTATCGCGGCGTAGTTATAAACGAAGCCGGAAGACGAAGCCGGACCTGTCACGGCGAAGTCCGCCTCAAGCGGACGAAGCCGGAAAACCCGATTGCCTCGATTAATGCAAGACCATGAGTGCTTAACCTTGTTTCGTACACCGGGCTTGGACAAGTCAGGTCGCCTTTAATTACGGACAGGTGCCCCAGATGGGCCGCGGCAATGTCCAACTGCTGGCGCCGAAATCGAAATAAAATGGTTCATAAGAAATTAACGTGACGCACCATCCGGACAAATCCTGGTTGAACGATGATGCATAGCGGAACATATTGTCCATATCAGTGACGGCGGAGGTATCCCAGCCGCCGATGGGCTGGTTGAACGCCGAGGCCAAGTAGAACATCCCGCTCATGTCGGTAACGCCGGAGGTATCCCAACCGCCGATGTCACCGTTAAACGCCGAGGCATTGTAGAACATATAGCTCATTTTGGTGACGGCGGAGGTATCCCAGCCGCCGATGGGCTGGTTGAACGCCGAGGCACCGTCGAACATACCGCTCATGTCGGTGACACTAGAGGTATCCCAGCCGCCGATGTCCTGGTTGAACGCTGACGCGCGGCAGAACATCTCGTCCATGCGGGTGACGTTGGAGGTATCCCAGCCGCTGATATCCTGGTTGAACGCCGAGGCCTTGTAGAACATAAGGTACATATTAGTGACGCTGGAGGTATCCCAACCGCCGATGGGCTGGTTGAACGACGAGGCGTCGAGAAACATCTTGCCCATGTCGGTGACACTGGAGGTATCCCAGCCGCCGATGGGCTGGTTGAATGCCGAGGCATTGTAGAACATATAGCTCATGTTGGTGACACCGGAGGTATCCCAGCCGCCGATGGGCTGGCTGAACAACGAGGCACGGTAAAACATATAGCTCATGTCGGTGACACTGGAG
>CAZOCV010000299.1:0-2833 GCA_964578395.1 uncultured Pirellulales bacterium | reverse complement strand
TCTGGCGCAATCACCGCCGTGGTATAAACCACTCGTCCCGGTAAAACGGGATCCAAATCCAAATCACATTCCAACCGGGTATGCATCCCTGCCGCCCAGTAGATAGCCGCATTGGCATTATTGGTAAACACCCCAAAGTCTGCGAAGTCTTCGATGAGCCAGGGATGCGCTTCGGAGCCATCCGTTAGCGGGTCTGTGCCCAAACCCATGTCGCCGCCGGTGGCCCAGAGGGAGCTTCCGGCCGAAAGAGACACCACTACCGCGCAAACAGCAACCGCCGTCCGTAAAACCCGCATCCTGTTCATGTACCGACCTCCCATCGTAACTTATTTACCGGCCAAGGGTTCGCACACAATGTGCCTGTCCAGAAGCCGCCTCCCGGCAGGGTGATTCCCCGACGGTTAAGGCATAATATAGCAGAATCAGGGGGAAATTGCAAGGGCGGAGAGGTTTTTTCGATGAAACCGGAAAAATCGTGGTGACGCGGGCAACCCTGCCCGCGCGCTTTTTTTGCATAGATAACGCGGTTGGCAATTCAGAAGAACGAGGGCAGGATGCCCTCGTCACGGAAAATCGCGGGCAGGGATGCCCGCGTCACGTTAGTTTTTATCCGATTTCGCGGCGGCGGAAGAGGGCGATAGCGAACATTAATACGGCGGCGACGTACAGGAGGGCATACAAGGACGTCAGGCCGATATAGCTCGACGGGATGGGCGACTTGGCGTAAATGGCGTTGGTAACAACGAAGTGATTGACATTGGGCACAACCGCCAGGGCCGCCTGGCCAATGACTTGCCAGACGCCGCCGCGAGCAATGACCGGACCCAGCCAAAATGGCAGGGACGTACCCAGCAGGAAGAAAATGGTGCATACCAGCAGGGTCGTCACCATGTTCAGGCGAGTGGCCGCAGCGACGGCAACGGCGGTAAGCATCATAACCGCGATGGCCGTAAGCAAAATTGGGCCTGCCATTTGCAGATTAAGGTTTTGCGGCTGCGGATTGTAGTGGCCGTCTTTATCGAGGAAAAAAAGGACCGCTGCCAAGATGGTCGCCAGGATGGAGGCCAGAATAACGGCAGTAGAACTGAACCGCAGGCTATAAAGATAGTTAGCGGCGGCGGCAACGATTATCGTCACGGCTAAAGCGATGACACCCAGGGTAATGACAAGAAAATCTGACTTATTCCAAGCTGCCTGCATAACTCCCTGTCGGATAACGAATAACAATGCCAGCGACAATAAATACATGCCCAGCATTACGGCCGCAGCGATGCCGAGAAATTTGCCGACGATAAAAGTTGAGCGGCGGACGGATTTGGAAACTACGGTAAGGACGGTTTTATTTTCGATTTCTTCGGTAACGGTCCCGGCGGCGGAAAACACCGCCAGCAGCAGCCCGGCAACCAGCAGCGTGGAAAGACCTACATCCTGCAGAAGCAAGTTGTCATCTTCCATGGTGAACATAACCAGCGACGGGCTGAAGATAAACAGCAGGATCGTGGCGCCGATAATGACGCCAAAAACCGGCTGGCGGAGCGTTTCGGTGAAGGTATTGGTGATAATCGGCGGCAAATTACGTAACATGATAGTTCCTCAAAGGTCCGGGCCATTATGGCGCGGAGGCGTCCATAAGGTTTTATCATGGCGGCGGATGGCGGCTTTGGCAAGCCAAAAGCTCGCGCGTCCGGTCATAAAATCCGTCCAAGACAGTATTTGCAAAGTAATGTTCCTTGTGTTATGCTGTTGACCCGAAGCGAGAGTCAATACGTTGCATTACGTAGAGAGCGGCCGCTGGTTCGGCAGGCCGCAAGTTCCTTGGTGATATGAGTGAGAATGGTCATATGAAACTATCTTATAAACGAGCCGAAATGTTGTCGTTATTGGCATTAGGGGTGCATTTTCTATTTTTCCTGCTGCTGCTGTGGATCAGTGCGAATACCGGCAGTATGGCCGGACGAGTGGAAGCGTGGCATTTTCTCGGCGGAGCGGTCATCTGGATAGTTTTATATTTACAGTTTCGCCAGCGGCGGTTCGCCCAGGAAGAACAGCTTGAAGGCGAACAGTACGAGCGATTGAAGGAGGAAGGCAAGGACACCTCGGTTTTCGAAGGCAAATCCACCGAGGAAAGCATGCATCTGGCGGGGCGGCGGCTGGCGTGGCTGGAAAAGTACCTGATTCCTATTTTCGCCATAGCCTACTCGATATACCTGCTGGGGATTGGATATTGGCAATTTCACAGGATTCGGATGGCGGAAGTCACGCCGTTAGCGACGGATAAAACGCTGCAGGTGTGTGCGGCGTACCTGGCGGGATTGGCGGTGGTGAGCTTTCTGTTTTCGCGGTACGCGGTGGGGATGAGCCGACAGAGCGCCTGGCGGCCGCTGCGGGCGGGCGGCAGTTACCTGCTCAGCAATGCCCTGGGCTGCGCGGTGCTGGCGGGGATGATTATCGGCATTCAGCTTTTCGACCCGCCTCAAAACGGCGGACAGTGGGACAAATGGGTAGCCTATGGGTTGTCGGGGCTGATGATGCTTATCGGGGCCGAGACGGTAATGAATCTGGTGCTGGACGTGTATCGGCCGCGGATTCGGGGCCAGTATCGGCGGGCGTCGTTTGAATCGCGGCTGCTGGGGCTGCTCAGTGACCCGGAAGGTATTTTCAAGACGGCGGCCCATGCGCTGGATTATCAGTTCGGGTTCAAGGTTTCGGACACGTGGTTTTTCAAGCTGTTACAGCGGGCGGTGGTACCGCTGGTGCTGGCGATGGCGGTGATTTTGTACCTGATGACGTGCCTGGCGATTGTGCCGGCGGGGAGCAAGGCGGTGCTGGAGCG
>CAZOCV010000298.1:0-2914 GCA_964578395.1 uncultured Pirellulales bacterium | reverse complement strand
TGTCGTGTAGTTTTCAAAACAGGAATATTTTGTAGTTTTCAAAACAGGAATATTTACTTTGGGCGGCTGGTGAAAAGCAGTACAGGCACGGCGTCTGGGTTTGGAGCAGCAGCGAGGATTGAATGGTGGCCTGATGTATGATGGCACAAGATGACTTTAGTTCGGGGAGGGATTTCCAATCGGACCCGATGGGTGCCAATGGGGACACGGCCCTCTGGCGAGGTGCGGATGGGTATTTGCTCGCTCCACACATAAGGCCACCAAGGGCAACGCGGGATTGTCCGTAGAACAGAACGATTTTGGGACTGTGCATCCGTCCAAGCCTGTTGCGGGGTCATCTGAAGCTCGCGATGGATTTCGTGCTGATTGTGATGCAGACGGAGTGCTGTAATGTGAGCATTAGCATCGGGTAGCTGCGAGACCGGCTCGCTGGCAAAGTAAGCGGGTAAACGCTGCTGCCAAAAGTGATGTTCTCGTTCGACCTTTCCCTTGGCTTGCGGGGTGGGCGCGAAACGCAGGGACACCCCGTAAAACCGCAGGGCCTGCCCCAGTTTGGTAAGGGCATCGGGCACATGCGTGAAAAAGAAGCTATGGTTATCCACGTATATCTCCAGCGGCAGGCCATAGTCAATAAAAGCTGCTGGGAGGAAGGCCATATACGCCTGAAGGTTTTCTCGTTCATAGATGTTAGAGCCGACGAACAGGCGGCTGCAGTCGTCCAGCATATTAAGCATCGGCAACTGTGTGTCGGCCGGCGGGAACCAGCGATGGGGCGTGGCGTCCAATTGCCATAACTCCCCAATCTTCGAACGCTGCCACCGCCGCACAGGCGCTTGGTGTCGCCAAGGGATTTTTCCATGCGCCAAGTCATTGGCCATGGCCCAATGACGGACTTGCGCCCGATCCAGCCGGAAGCTGCACAGGCGTAACACCTCGCTAGCTGCGAAACTATACGAGGAAGGCGGCTTCGAAGACAATCGCTTACGGAGCAAGGCCGTTACAACCGGTGGCCAGGTAGGTGCGTGGTCGCCTCCCGAAACCCCAGGTTCCCAACTCCGATGTTTTCCTGGACCATATGCCACCAAGTAGTCACTGAGCAACACGTAAAAACGACTGCGGGACAGTTCCAGCGCCTCGGCAGCCGCTTGGGCTGACACCTTGCCGGTGCGAACGCACTCCAACACATGGCGAATCAGAGGTGGGGCGATGCGGTGAACTAACTGAGCTTGTTTTTTTTCATGCCTTACATTCTACACCTTTGGGGCTCTGCCCACAAACCCCCGGATGTGGCGCACCACATTCTGTCGTGGTGTTTCAGCCAAATTATTTCGTGTTGAATCGGGGATGGATGACACATTTGGCCGTGGTCTTTGTCATGATTGTCCGTGGATACTAAAGAGCGCCGGCTGTAACCGGAGCCCTTTCGGGCTTGTCATGATTTATCATGGCGATGAATTTTACGGCATCTGCAATGCGAGCACGCCAACGAAACTCCGCCGGGAACGTTGAATTAACACATTTGCATCCCGATGATTAAAGCATACGCCAATCCCAACGGCAAGCCGGAGTCTGGCTGGCGCCAGTCCCGCCCCGCCCCGACTCCTTTCGGAGTCGGAGCGTGACGCTATGGCATGGCCCAAAAAACGAGGGGGGAGCAGAAGGAAAAGAATCATCAAGCCCACTTGAGTAAAATTCCTGTTTTGCTAACTACACAACTTGTCCTGTTTTGCTCGCACCGCGACAGATATTTATGAAGCTTTCCCGCTGCGGGGTGTAAGACAATTTTGTTGGTGAGTTGTAAATACTTCAACGCAAGAGCGGATTTCGGCGTGTTATTTTGAGTCCGCACAAGATACAACTGTATAAATGCCGATAATTTCGGCCGGGTGGTTACACCAACCTGGCCGAAATTGTCGAGACAATTACGAGAACATTAATAACTGCCGCGCGGGAAGGAAAGGTCCGGCGCTGCGGCACGAACCGCGCCTTCGACCGCGGGAAAGGCCATGGTAAACAAACCCGGCCGGTCGCTCCGGAATGCCGCCGGCCCCGCCCGCCGGATTGCCGCGGGTTTACTTGAATCCGAACAGCGTCCCGGACGGCGTCTGTTCATAGCACCCCATGTCCGCCAGGCGGGTGAACCGGTCCAAACGCGGCCGGCCATCCAAGTCCACAGCGCCTATCATCCAGGTCTGATTCGTCCCCGCGTTAATCCCGGGCGATCCGGCGGCCAAACGGTAATTGCCGCCGGCGCAATCCTCAAATGACGGTAGATTTGTAATGTTGCCGTTTTCCGCGTTTGTCAGCGCGGGGCTGCATGAATTGGAAAAACGCGCGATATTTTCCGCGTCGCCCCGCAAATCGGGATATAAACCTCCGGCCGTATTCGAAACCACCACGCAATTTAAGACGGAAACACCGTTAGTGGCATTCATGCCGCCATAATCGCGCACCACCGTGTTGTGCGCAAGCGTGCAGGACTCCACGGATGCCGTAAACGGTCTGGCTCCGGACTTGCCCCCGACACCTCCGCTGAAAAATATTCCGCCGCCATCGCCGTAAGCGCCGGCGGCGTTATTGCTTGCGATCAGGCAGTTCCGCACCACCACGCAGGCGCTGCCCGTGCCGATATACAAGCCGGGACCGCTGCTGCCGCTGTATTCCAATTTATTGCCCATGAACCGGCAATTGTGGAATACCGCCGTGCCGTGGGTATAAATCATGGCGCCGCCGCCATTGCGGTCGTTGGTGCCGCCATTGCCGATAAAATCGGTGCCCACCACGGTCAGGGTTCCCGTAGAGGTGGCGCCTATATTATAGCCGTCGCACAATCCGCTGCCATAAAAGGCATTTTCGGTTATATGGTTATAACTGATGACGGAATTGGTGATCAAGGCCCCGCCGGCGGCGGATG
>CAZOCV010000297.1:0-2931 GCA_964578395.1 uncultured Pirellulales bacterium | reverse complement strand
AATTTTTCTACGCTATTTTGACGGGACGAACAGCCTTTGTCATGTAATTAGGGTGGGCCGCGCCCGCCATCGTGATGCGTCCGCCTCAGGCGGATCAGCGTCAAAAAGATATTAACCACGGATTTCACGGATTAAGAATTTTTCTCACAAAGTCACGGAGCCACGGAGAAGAAAATCCTCTGTGCCTTTGTGTCTCCGTGAGAAAGAAATATTTATCCGCGAACAATTCGTCACGGCGTAGTCACGATTTGTCGCGGCGAAAACGAAGACGGAAGCCGGAACGCCAATAAAACTTTTTGCCCGGTAGGATGGGGCTCTTAGCCCATGCCGTCTTGCTTTGGGCCGCAGAGACTTGTCACGGCGTAGTCAACGACGAAGCCGGATGGGTTCTCAATTCTCTTAAAAGTTTAACGAATGTCCTGGGGCGGTCGGGACCTGTGCCGAAACAGCAATTTGAAAATACCGTACAGCACCATACGCACCGTGGTGAAGACGGCATATATAAGCAATCCCAGCAGCCCGACCACCAGCCACTGAGTCCATAGTTCGTGCCTCTGCGTCTGGTATTTGAAAATGGCGAAAAGGTTCAGCCCTTCGGCCAGAAGAAGACTCAGGAAGAGCCATAGCAATTCCCGGCCTATGCGTTTGGGGGTGATAATAATATCTTTCATAGTCCTGCTTCCCTGGAGAAGTCGATAATTTCGTTACGAACCATGGCCTCATCTCCTAAAATCGAGGCGATGGCCGCCTGTAAACCCTGTTCGGCCATTTCCGGAATCGGTTGGTTATTGCGGATGGACTCAATAAAACCTTCCAGAGAAAGGGCGACTTCATGGGGTATCTTACTTTTGCGGATGTCCACGATCCAGTCGCCGCTGTAGGTCGAAGCCGTTTCGGGCACCCAGCTTGCTCCGCCCAGCGGCAAGGTATCGAAAACGGCATGTTCCAGATCATTGATCAACTGGCGAATACCGGCGGGGGCGGGCGGTTTTTCCGAATAGAATTTGCCGGTTTCCATTTCCAGGGTTCCCTTGTCGCCCATGATCTGAAACTCCAGGCCATGATGCCGGTTGCTGATTAAGGAATCGTAAACCATATGGACGCCGCCGGGATATTCGTACACCAGATTGACATTGTCAAAGACCTCTCTGCCGTCGTGCCAGTAATTGATACTGCCGGACCCGCGGACGGTAAGCGGCGTTGCGCCGAGAAACCAGTTGGCGACCTGAAGATGATGCGAGGCCAGCTCCGTCATCAGGCCCAGCGAATACTCCCGGTACAAGCGCCAGTTTAATTTGCGTTCCAGTTCCGGTTTGGGAACGGACCTCCGCCAATCGCCGTTGCGATGCCAGTAGGCCCGGATTTGGGTAATCTTGCCGAGTTTACCCGCTTTGATGTCTTCCAGCGCCTTAAGATACCGGATGTCAAACATGCGCTGATGGCCGACCTGCAATATTTTACCGGTTTTCTTCCGCACGGCGTTCAAGCGGACGGTTTCATCGATGGTTCGCGTGAGCGCCTTCTCACAGAATACGTGCTTATCGGCCAGAAAACAATCGATACACATCGGCGCATGCAAGTGGAGCGGCGTGGCAATGACGACGCCATCAATGTTTTTCTGTTCCAGCATTTTGCGGTATTGGGTAAATCCCGTCGCTTTGCCCCCGGTAAGCTGCACGGCCCGGTCCAGATGCGGCGGGTAATCATCGCAAACCGCGACAATCTGGGCGGCGGGAATTCGCAATAAATGACGCAGCAGATACGTTCCCCGGCTGCCGGCGCCCAGCAGGGCCAGATTGACTTTGTCATGGGCGGATACTTCCGAGGGCGTTTCGGCCTTTAACTGGGTGATCCAGGGGACCAGGCCGCTCAATGAGGCGGAACCGGCAATCGCACATAATTGCTGCATTAATTGACGGCGGGTCATGGGCATCTTAACATCGTTCATAAGCACAAATTTCCTTAAGCTGATGGTCTGGATAATCTACTCTAACCATGCGATAATCATGAAAATTATCCAGAAAACATATATCGGTATCGAGGGCGGCGAACAGCGCCGTGGAAAGAATTTCCGCTTCCACCGGATCAGGCGACTGAACCGTAATGGTGCTTGCCGCTTTTACGGGCCGGCGGGTCAAGGGGCTGATGATATGAAAACCCATCGCCTGGTCTTTATGTTTGTGAAAACCGGATGTCGAAAGGGATTGATTCGTTAATTCAAAGACGGGGCCGGCTGGTTTTGCAGGCCCGGGGCCATCCAGGGCAATCTTCCAGCAGGGGCCATAGGGGTGGCGGCCCAGGGCCAGTATCGAACTTTCTCCGAAACTGACCAGGGCGTTGCGAATACCGCTGTCACGCAAAATGAAGCCGATTTTCTCTATGGCATAGCCTTTTCCGAATCCGCCCAGATCCATCTGAATAGATGGATGCACAAAAGCCACGGACTGCTGCTCGGAATCAAAAATAATAGAATCACACCAACAGGAGCATCCGTTATCTTCTTGACGTTGAGCCGGCTGATGTATTTCCAAAGCTTGGAACTTCGATGGCAGGGTAATATCAAACGCCCCGCGCGTTCGCCGGCAATAATCGCCGCACATCGAAAGGATAGTTGCCATTTCCGCATCGATGTGCACCGGGTGTTTGCCGGCATTTTGGTTGATATGGTAAACCTCCGAATCGGCATAAAATCGACTCAGTTTGGCCTCCAGGCGATTCACTTCCTGAACAATTCGGCCGAACAGGCCATCGCCGTCCGGTGTAGAATCCGCAAGGACCACATTCAAACGCGAACCCATGGCGTAGCAGCTATTATGGTAAAACAATGCCTGGGGGTTTCGATGTTTCATGGTTTTGACGTTTCCCATATTTTACGAGCGAAGATGCAATTCCATGTTCTTACCATCAGCATAATTTACCTGTCATCGCGCC
>CAZOCV010000296.1:0-2949 GCA_964578395.1 uncultured Pirellulales bacterium | reverse complement strand
GTGGGGTATCCCGACGCCCAGGTGGAAGTGCGGATTTTGCAGTCGTATTCGCATAATCATCCGCTGGATAAGCTTGCGGCCGTTCTGGATGTGAACGATGTGCGTGAAATCCAGCAAGGCGTGCGCCAGGTGCATACCGATCCGGCTATTTCACAGTATATCGTGGATATGGTAAACGCCACCCGGCACGATGAACGACTGCAACTGGGTGTAAGCCCGCGCGGCGCCATCATGCTCAATCGGGCGGCGCAGGCGGCCGCTTATGCCGACGGGCGCGACTATGTTTTACCCGATGACGTACAAAGGCTCGCTTCGTACGTTTTGGCGCATCGGTTGATTCTTACCAATAAGGCTCGATTTGCCGGCCGCACCAAGCAGCAGATAATCATGGAATTGCTTGAGCGCGTTAAAATCCCTACCTGAGTTGATATATGGCTGTGCCTGTGCCGAAAAATCCGGAGAAAAGCCGTTACGATGCCGCACCAACCGTAGCGCCTCATCTTACAGAGGATGTTGAACATTATCCTTATGCCAGTCCGCCCAGGCAGCCGCGCCAGCGCAGCTTTTGGAGCAGGATAGGCGGGCCAATTAAAACGTTGTGGCAGAGTTCGCGCCGATTTCGACGTTTTGTTATCAACTTTTTTCTCACGGAATCCGGCAAATTGATCATCGCGGCGGTATTGTTGGCCGCTATTTTCAATTTGTTTATTTCCGATCAATATTTATGCAGTATCCCTCTGGCGGCGCTGGTGGTGGCGCCGCTGGTGGGCATGGCGTTTTATCCACGGGTTAAATCCAAAGGCGCTCTGCCGGAACGAATGATTGCCGGCCAGCAGGTGCGTGTCCCGTTTTTGCTTACCAATCCGACAAAACGAACCTTTTACGACCTTGCGATAGGATTTCCCGAACTGCCCGCCGGTATGACGCATGTTAATTCCGATACATTTTTGCCGCGGCTGGCGCCGGGAGAAAGCGCCACCCTGGAATTAACCTTACTGCCTGACCGGCGGGGGGCCTATACCTTTGCGGCGCCGCGGTGTTACTCGACGTTTCCGCTGAATTTGTTCCGTTTCGGCGGGACGCAGCGGCGGGATGTTTCGGTGCTGGTCCATCCCGATTTCCAGCCGCTGGAAGCCGTCGAGGTCGCGCCGGACCTGCGTTATCAGCCCGGCGGTGTGGCGTTTGCCGGCAATGTGGGCGAATCGCCGGAATATCTGGGCAACCGTGAATTCCGGCCAGGGGATTCCCCGCGAAAAATCGACAATCGCGCCTGGGCGCGGCTGTCCCGGCCCATCGTCAAGGAATTCCGTGAGGAGTATTACTGCCATGTGGCCCTGGTGCTGGATACCCGGATAACCCTGCGTTCCCGCCGCCAGCCGTCCGAATCGTTTGAAGCGGCCGTAAGTTTGACGGCGGCGCTGGCGGAGAGCCTTTCCCGCAGCGAACGCATCATTGATTTTTTCGCCGCCGGGCCGGATTTATATGTGTTTCGGTCCGGACGCCATACCGCCGGATTTGAAAATCTGCTTGATATTCTCGCCTGTGTACAACCCTGCCGGAATAATCCTTTCGAGGTGATTGCTCCGGTATTGGCCGACCAACTGGCTCAGACGTCGTCCGTCGTGTTTGTTCTGCTGGATTTTGACGAAGCGCGGGAGCAATTGCTGCGTCTGGCCGTGGAGGCCGGCTGCGAAACCAAAGTGCTGCTCGTGCGCGATACGCCGCCGACGCGATCATATTCCGGGGCGGAGGCCTGGTCCGGACCGGTGCAGGTTATCGAACCAGCAGCGCTGCGCGGGGGAGGGGTGCGGCGCTTGTGAAAGCCTATTATATAACCGGATTTGTGTTACTGGGATTGGCGGCGGCTGCTCTGGCATGGACGGGATTGCAGGCGGAAGAAACCTACTCTCCGGTATTTCCTGTTTTTATCGTCATCGTGGCGGGGGTAGCGGTATTCGCCCGTCTGCAGCGCAATCTTACCCCCGTGCAGCGCGCCATCGCTGCGCTGATCGTCACCCTTTTGTTTGTCATCAACTACCGTTTTCTGGATCCTATAACCATGCGGATCATCGGCGGAGTTGTAGGTAATTACCGGTGGCTCATCATTACGCAATTTTGCTGCGCCCTGATGATGGTGCAGCTTTTCTTTATGCCTCATCGTTCGCAAACCATGAATATCGGCTTGTTGGGTTTGACCGCGATCCTGACCGCCGGCATGTCCCTTTCGGAATCGCGGGCTTATGCATTTTACGGCACGTTCGGCGTTGCCTATATGGCGGTTTGTTTTATTCTGTGTGCATTAGCGCACCGCATCGAACGGCCCGCAAGTTTGGCCGTTCGCCGTGTACGATGGACATTGATCGCCGCCACGGTTTTTTTTGTTCTCATCAGCGGATTCGCCGGGGGTGAAATCTGGTATCGCCATAGTTCTGCGATGGATGAGTGGCTTTTGCAGGTGCGGGCGTCGCGCATTCTGAGTAAAGTTTTCATCTCCAAAAAACATGGCGAACAAGTGGGCTTCACGGATGAAGTAAATCTTGATTCGATGATGCAGGTACGTAAAGGCAACAGCGATGCGATTGCCTTAAGGGTTTTTTCGCCGCATCAGCCCGGTTATCTGCGCGCCAACGTTTTGGATCGATATGATAATACCCGCTGGGATAACAGCCTTTCCGGCGGCGAGGAAATATTCCCGCTGACGGCGCCGCGGCCGGATATCATTCTGCCCGGCAAGGATGGAATATATATATTGACGCCTGGCTCGTCGGGCAACTGGCTGCTGGATATCTGGCCCGATCCCGATTTGCAGGCGGATGTATTTACTACGCTTGACGCCGTAGCTCTGGAGATACCTCTGGAAAAAACCAGTGATGCGGGTGTCTATCTGAATCCCTTTAATGAACCCAAAGTCGAGGGTTTGCGGGGCAGTGTAAACTACCTGCTGGCGCG
>CAZOCV010000295.1:0-2957 GCA_964578395.1 uncultured Pirellulales bacterium | reverse complement strand
GTGGCTTGGGCGTCCCGCCCAAGATTCAGACGAAAAAACGCTCGTAGCAAAATCAAATCTTGGCCGAGACGGCCAAGCCACAACGAATCTTAACCGGGGACGGCCAAGCTACGTTCTCCTCCGATCCGGCCCCGTTACGGCCAGACGGGGCAGGGTTGCCAGGCGGCTGGCGATGCGGGGGTCGAAGGCGGCGTCGAGCTGCTCCGGCTCCAGGTTGGTGGCGATGAAGTTACTTTTTCAATCCTCGATTACGAAGGCAATCCTCTTGGCCTTTACGAGTGGTATTTTCGCGAAAGGTTTTAGTGTATTGCGGTTTCAGGTCGTTGCGTTTTAGGCCGATTTTCTGGAGGATTTCCTCTAGTGATATGCCCTGTTCGCCCAACCCCAAACGTCCGAGCACTTTAAATACAATTTCGTCCGAGGACGATATTTGCCATGATTCAGACGCCTTGACCAGTAACGCCAACGATTCCGCTTCGCCCGGATCAAGCCGGTCCAGATAACTGGAATCGAATCGGCAGCGGAATTGCCTTATATCATCGATGAAAACCGCTTCACAGCGAATTTTTCCGGCATCGATGTTGTCAGATAGGTCGATTTGATGTCGTTGACCATCCGATGAAAAGTAGAAGTCACTTTCGCGAACGACAGTTTCCGTCAGCGTGACGTCGCAAAGCTCGATGAATTTATCCCATATTCCTTGACGGTGCAACTCGATGACGATATTCGCATCAAGCAACAGAAATCGAAACTTCGACATCGTCCGTCCCCCCCTCCTCGAGGTAGTCTTGCGCCTTTTGCCGCGATATGCCTAAATATTCGGCGAACCGGCCCAAAGAAATCTCTCCATGCCGTAATGCTTGTATGGCCAGCATGCGATATCGCTCCGGATAGGTCGGAGGCTCCGGTCCTGGATCCCGATGAACGTTTATTAAGTATGTTTTAGCTTGCTCAACATAGGCTTTGGTTTTTCCTTCGTCCCAATGGAAAATAAAATGCATTCGCCAGAGCAAGGCTTCCAGAGATACATCGAATTCGCGGGCAATCTGGTCCAATTGGCTGAAGGTTATTTGTTTCTTGTCCGCTGCGGCCTTTTCCATACTCGTGCATATGGCGTCTTTTGGTAGAAGTAAGTTGCCGGCAAAACAGGTCGCGAATTTTTCTTCCTCAATACGGGGTGTGTGGAATGAACACATATCTTCATCGTGCTTAAACCGACGCCAGGTTAGCAGGTGAAACAGTTCATGGGCGATGTCAAAATTTCTTCGCCAGCGACAGCTTCTTTTATTCAGGAGAATCGCCTGACCGAATTCACACGAATACACACACGCCGCGCTGCCTGATTCTCCCAGATCCAAAGCGAATATTTTTACTCCGTAAACTTCTTCCAGTATGGGGTGCAGATTTAGTCCTGGTCGTCCTCCCAGATTGAGTGTGTGACGTGTTGTTTCCGCCAATTCTCGCACCATGGGATAGGTTAAATCTCCTGGGATGGCAGCATCCAGGTCAGGAAGTTTCTTTTCGGACGATTGGTTTGTCCATACTTCAAGAAGGTGATACCATCGACACAGTTCGAGAAAACGGACCTGAATTTCGGCGTTATCGGCAGGCTCTTCTCGCCAAAGTACGCGTTGCACAACAGGCGGCATTTCGGAAAAAAAGTAATCCATACCCACGCGATAGACCGCCGCCAGGGCAGAAAGCTGGCTGAACCGGGGTTCGCTTTCACCCCGCTCGAATTTGCTGATGGTTGAGTTGTCCAGGCCGCTTTTTTGGGCGGCGGCTTCCTGGGTCAAACCAGCCCCATCACGTGCAGCTTTGAGACGTTCCGATAAATTCATGCTCATACCTGCCCTCCATTTAATAGAATTATATACTCTAATATCGTCATTTTCAACTAATAAATTCTCTTATTTCTTAAATTATTTCCTTACCACTGGCATCGGATATTACGTATCTTGTTTTATAATAACAAGTTATGGTATCCTTCTCCTGTCCGGGCCGTGGACGGCCAGATGGGGCAGGGTTGCCAGGCGGCTGGCGATGCGGGGGTCGAAGGCGGCGTCGAGCTGCTCCGGCTCCAGGTTGGTGGCGATGAAGGTCGGCATGTGGTGCGTCAGCCGCGAATCGAGGATGCGGCAAAACGTCTCGCGGGCCCAGGCGGTGGCGGCCGGCGAAAGCTCATCCAGGCACAAATGCTGGGCCGCACAAAAATGCCCGATCATCATCTCCTGCCCGCCCGGCCCGTCGGCATAGCTCGCCCGGCACGCCCCCAGCATCGCCTCGAACCCGGTCCACACCACCTCGTGCCCGCGGGCGAGCAAATCGTTCGCCCAGGCCGCCAGCAGGTGCGTCTTGCCCACGCCCACCGGCCCGAAACAGTACCAGCCGCGGGGAGCGCTGAGAAGTTCTTGCTGCGTTTCGGATTCAAGATCCGTCAGACGTGCTCGTGCGTAATAATCGGGGATGCCCGCCTGTCGCTGTGTGACCGTGAGTAATCTCCCGTCACTATTATTCATGCGCTGCATTTCGAGTTTTCGCTTGTCGCTGCGAAGGCACATCAGGCACAGGCCGCTGATGCCGTCATGGAGCGGATTTTTTTGGCAGCGTATGCACATCGGTTTTTTCAGTTGCTGCGGATCAGGATCATATCGTCCCGTATATTCGATATGACGACGGGCAAGAGTATCGTTGCCGTCCCGGTTACGCTCGCTTTCAAGTTGACGCAGGCGGCGCGGCAAGGCGCTGGCGATACGGATTGTCTTCGGGCGGTCCGAGCCAAAGCACTTTTGTCTTGCCTGGGCCACAATGTTGCGGAGACGCTGATCGTCCGTGAGTGGTGTCGCGTCCGGCAAGTGGCTTGGCCGTCCCGGCCAAGATTCCTGATTCGCCATGTTGATTGTTTGCGTTGGAATCACGGACGAGGTCGCTGACGTCACGGGTGTCGGTGGTGTTGG
>CAZOCV010000294.1:0-2967 GCA_964578395.1 uncultured Pirellulales bacterium | reverse complement strand
CCCGCAGCATATTGACGGTTCGCTCCAGACGTTGAGGCTGATGATCTTTGATATGCATGCCGCCGATGACCGCGTTGATGGGAATACCGGGAAATTGCTCATGCACATATTGCAGCGTATTTACCACGCCGGCGTGGCCGCAGCCCAGCACCACCACCATGCCTGCTTCTGTCCGCAGGCATAAGGCTTGATCATCATTAATCGGGTCGGGTCGCCGTCCTTCGCTGTCAAAATAAAATATCCCGCCCGCATTTTCGAAATCATTATTCCGCGGAATCGGCCCCGTCACCCAGATATTTTCAGCAATGGATGTCAGCTTATCCACTTTACATATACGGCAGGCATCCGGCCCCTTCGTCAGCGATTCGGCCAGAGCCGCCGGCATCCCCACCGACTTCATCACTCGATCGGACTGGCGGCTGTAACGAGGCGTCAGGGCATCATCATGACAAAAAACCTTCGCTCGCGGCGCGGTATCCAGCACCGCCCGCAGGCCGCCGGTATGATCGTAGTGGCCGTGACTAATCACCACGGCATCCAGGCCGCTAAGGTTTATGTTCATCGCCTGGGCGTTGGCTAACACCAGCGAACTCTGCCCCGTATCGTAAAGCACCTGCATCTCCGGCGCTCGCACCAGCAGAGACCATCCATGTTCCGCCAATAAATGCCCCTGGCCAGCCTGATTATCGATCAAAACCGTTAGAGATATATCTGCCATTGGTATATTACTCGGCAATAATCCTGAGATTCCATCGGTCCAATGGATACATGAAACTATACTTACTACCTTATAGAGTCCCTGATTTCAATGCTTGATTACGAGCATTTGACTTGAAAATTAAGTCATTGGCTAATGGTTGCCTCTATTGAAAATTCCTTTATCTCACTCAGAACCGTGAAATTTGATATCACTTATTACACCCCAAAAGGATTGAACCCGGCAAAAAGTACGCAACCTATTGCCAAATAAGCAATTAATTTAATGGTATCGCTCTGTCGGTTGAGTTAAATCATATTTAACTGATTCATATAAAAGAAAAATATGCGTCCCCCACCACGAGCAATAACAGCAACCTGAACTCTATGCCTTGAGTTTGTGCATCCATTAACCGCTATAGGGACACGTCCCGCCCTGACACATCCCCGTGGGACACTCACTGCCCTGGCAACTTTGGCAGCTATCCGGCCGGGCGGAGCCGCTGTGGGCGGCGAAGGTGGAAAACAGTTTTTCCGTCTTCCCGGAACCGCATGCCTCGCAGGCAGGTTTTTTGGCCGCGTAACTTTTTTCCAGAACGCTGGTTACATGTCCGCAGGCCGTGCATTTGTATTCGTAAATCGGCACGATGACCTCATCATATATTTGTCTGCTGATTATAGGCCCGGTCGTCGCCTGACCATAACAAAAAATACGACACCCCTTGTCTTTATCTCCAAAATATCGCGCAAGCGTCATTCCGGATGATGGTTGTTACACCGGTAAGCGAAAACGGTCACCTTCTCCAGGGTAATCAGACCCTCCTGCATCATCCGGTCCAGTTCCGGCAGCAGCAGTTGGATGCGTTCGGGTTTATCGACGATTTCGATAATAATCGGCAGGTCTTCCGAAAGCCGCAGGATTTTGGCCGTATGTATCCGGCTGTGCGCGCCGAATCCCATCAATCCCCGCGTAACCGTGGCTCCGGCCAGACCTTTCTGGCGGGCCAGATGGACAATCGCTTCATAGAGCGGTTTGCCCTCGAACCGGTCCGATTCACCGATAAAGATCCTGAGAAGTTGTGCTTCGGATGGCAGTTGCATCATTCACCTCCGCGTATCATGTTATAACCATTTGCCCAGGGTCAGGCCGGTTATCATTCCCATCACGCCTATCAGGTTTTGAAACAGCATATTTCCCAGCGCACGAAACCACTGGGCGTTATCCAGTAATTGGCTGGTCTCAAAGGCAAACGAGGAAAACGTGGTAAACGCTCCGAAAAATCCGATAAAAATAACGATACGCGCATGCCCGCCGACGGAGAGCCTGCTTTCCAGAAAGGCCCATAACAACCCGAAAAAAAGGCACCCGATGATATTCACCGCCGCCGTACCCAGGGGAAATTGCGTCATCATCAGCCTTTGCATCACGCCCGAAAGCCAATAACGAGCCAACGTCCCCGCCGCCCCGGCCAAGCCCAAAAGTAAAAATTTTTGCCACATGCTCTCGATCCTGAATGTTTACCTGGTTCATTTTAGCATTATGCTTTACCGGTCACAAAAAAACTCCTACAGTCTCACCTCTGTAGGAGTTATCAGCCTCACGGCGGTTATGTGGGGAACTCCATCCCCAGCCGCCACTTTACCGCATATGGCCCTGATGTCAACATTAATTTACGGAGCGGTATAAATCAGCCAGACGCCGCCGAGAATAACAAGAACTCCGCAGATTTTCTTCAGGATGGTCGCGCCTTTGGATTTTTCGTTCCAATTCATATATCGCTGAACAACCTCCGTAAATGTTCCGGCAAATACAATCACCGAACAATGGCCAATGCCATAAACAAGGAGAAGCAAAATGCCGTAGGCCAGATTCGTCGAGGCCAGCTTAAAGGTCACCCCCAGCATCGGAGCCATATAGGCAAAGGTGCAGGGACCTAATGCGATACCAAAAACAAGGCCAAGAATCAATGCTGCGAGCATTCCTTTACGCTTCATACCGACTTTCCCCGGTCCCGAAAAAGGATTGGGGATAACGTCAAGTAAATGCAAACCCACCACAAAAAATATCAGCGCCACGATATAATTGCCGTATCTGCCCACATCACCCATCATCCTCCCGGCCGCCGCGGTAATCGCTCCGATGGCGGCGATGGTTATCAGAATGCCTGACGCAAACAACATCGATATCCAAAAGGCCCTTTTCGTGGCAATCCTGCCCTGTTCATCAATAAAACCGACAATGAGCGGGATGCTGGCCAGATGGCAGGGGCT
>CAZOCV010000293.1:0-2992 GCA_964578395.1 uncultured Pirellulales bacterium | reverse complement strand
CCGGCGCAATAATTTCGTGCTGCTGCATGTCCAGTTGGCATTTTTCCAGTTCGGCATTCAGAGCCATCAGCCGGGCCTCAAAACGCTTGGCCTCGCTGGAGCCGGGCCGTTTACTTTGAGCATCCTTCAGCGCCAGGTTGGTTTCGGCGATTTCGCCCGTTACGCGGTCCAGTTCGCTTTCCACCCGCCGGCGATCCAGTACGGCCAGCACCTCGCCGGCCTCGACTATTTTGTTTTCCTCCACGCGCAATTCTCGAATAACCCCTTCCTGCATCGCATAAACCATTCGCGCCTGGACGGGAGCCAGTTCCGCCGACCCCATCACCTTCACCGGCCGAGTGATAACAAACGGCGCTGCGATTATCGCCGCCGCAATCGCCGCCCAAGCCACCCGCCGCACCGGCGTCATCCGCAGCACCCGGTCGCGTACCGCCCCCACCGACCGCAGCAGCGGCGCCAGCGGCAACTGCCGGTATTTCATACTGTTTTCCAGCGCCGGCCCGGCCGGACTGAGCATCGTTTCAACGCGCCGCCGGAGCCCCTCGTTAATCGGCCCTTCGTCGGCCTTTTCCACAATCAGCGCCCCCACCACATTATCATTATGAATAATAGGAAATATGCCCATCACCAGCGAGCCGGCCTCCAGCATGTATATGCGGGCCGCAGCCAGTATATCCCCTTCATCAGCCGTAGTTTCCGAAACATTCTTCACCGCATTGGGATTATCAACCATTAGCGGTTTACGGTTGCGGCATACCTGGCGGCATACGGCCGTAATATTCTGAATCATCGCACTCTTGACCGCAACCGCCTCCAGCCCGGAAACGGCTTCAATGCGAAACTTTCCGCTGGCCGAATACGTCCCCGCGATGCAGCGATACACGCCCAGCAATTCCTGAGCGTAATTGGCCAGAGCGTAACACGCCCGCCGAGGATCCAGCGTACTATTTATCGCGGCGACGTAATCGCGCATCCGCTCGGACCGTGCCAACTGACCCGCCAGCCCGCTGATTCGCTGCCGCTGTAAAAATGACCCCGCCTTGGAGCACATCCCCTGCAAAAAACCAAGATATCCCCGTACGGCCCGCGGATCCACCCCTTCCGGGCTGACCAGTAAATACACCGCATCCACCTTTTCGTGGCCGATAATGGGCACAAACAGCAGGGTATGAGGCGACTGATTGCTCACCTCGCGGCCCAGACCGCCATCAAAAACATTGCTCTGATCGTTGCCCGGAAGCACCACGGCGGCCTTCGACTGAATCACCTTGCCCAGCGCCTGGCGCAAAAGCCCCTGCTGCCGGCCGTCCTGCTCCATACCGGCGACATTGAGATTCATGTGGCAAAGCTGGGCCACCTCCCCTTCGCCGCCGACCAGCCACACACCGCCCCCGACACCCAGCACTCGCACAGTCTTATCCAGAAATTCCCGAAAAAAGATGTCCAGGCCAATATCCTGGGTGCTCAACTGCGTTAAATCGGCATCCAATGCCGCCAGTTGCCTCTGAAACGCTTCCAATTGTCCATTCGCGGCCATTCTTACCTCCGGCATAAACTTAGCCCCTTATATTACCACAACATGTCATTGGATGAAACATCTTTTATTCATCACCCACCTCTTTTCGCTTTGCCGAGGTATTACCATCTCCGCCTGCTGCGCAAAAAGAAGGCCCGGTCTGTTTCCAGGCCGGGCCTCTTACAAAACACATTACACAACTTCAACTATGAGTGAAAATTACTCTTCACTGCCTTCATCGGTCATGCCGATGAAACTATTGATGATAATTACCGGATTGATGTAGTCATCCAGGTAATCCTCATCATCCTCATCAGCGTCATAATCGAAGTTATTGCTCAACACTTCAGCAAAGTTGCTGTTGATGATTAACCCATTGGCGGTTCCCGTAGGCAAGCCATTGATCAGGCCGCCGTTGAAACCAGCGGTTGAGTACAGGTAGTCCGTCGTACCGTCGATATTGACGTTGCTGAACAGCCATGCGCCAACATTTTCGGCATCGCCATCAACCTGCGTATTCATCATCATGCGGGCTGACAACCAGTCAACATCACCGCCGATAAAGGCCTTCATGAGCATGTTGGCCTGAACCGTACCGGCATCGCCTTCGTTGTGCAGATTCATCAGCATGTTGCCGCCGGCGTTAATGTAATCACTATCGCCTTCGACGACCACATTACGCAGCATAATCCGGTTGCCGCCGCCGACCCACACATCACCGACCGGAGCGCCGCCGCTAAGGTCTGCACGACCCAGCATGACGTCCAAGCCGACGCTGCGAGCTTCAGCCAGGGTGACATCGCCTGCCAGACTGTACAGGCTGGCGACACCATAGCCACGTAACTGAATGCTCGTCGGTTTGTCAAACACGGTCGCCACATAAGCCGTGACACCCGCACCATCCAAGACCAGCGTTTGTGAGTCAAGATTCAGAACCGGATCGGTACGGTCAATGGTATAGCTATCCATAACCGCACTGAGATCCGCGGCAACAAAAGTAGGAATGTTGTTGCAATCCAATTCCGCCGTACCCGCAACAAAGCCGGTTACGGTGATGGTATCGATTGCACCCGTGCTATCAATTTCGCCGGCCCAATCGCCGTTGACGGTCAGGTCATCAACATCGCCGGTAATGTCCACGATAGCGCCATTTTCCAGACCGAGCACCTGCAAATCATCGCCCGTCACGATTACCATTGTATTAGCACCGGTAACAACGACGCTTAATGCCGCAGATGTGAAGTCGGAACCTTGCACAACAAACACGCTGCCAATAGGATTATCAACTTCCAAGCCAATGGAACCCCACATCGAATCATTATCAGGAGCCCAGTTGGCCACGATGACGCGATCGATGCTGCCGCCAACGATAACGAGCATTTCCGCACTGCCCGCAGGCACCTGGAAGCCGCCCATATCACCGCCGCAACGAATCTCGGTGTCATCGTCGATATCACCGGACAGAACATAGAAGGT
>CAZOCV010000292.1:0-3006 GCA_964578395.1 uncultured Pirellulales bacterium | reverse complement strand
GTGGCGAATCTCGACGGCAAGGCCGATGTCTTCAACTGGACCGAAGAGAGCGACGCTGAGTATAAACTCGGCAAGGTCTATATTAACGGCCTGGTAAAAGATAGCGGCGACTTCAGGTTCGGACCGTCGGCGGACGCACCGGTGTGTCTGGGCGCCATTAATACCGATGGCGAGTACCTCTTCAAAGGCGCTATGGATGATGTGGCGATTTACAATTACGCCCTGTCGCCGACGGAAGTGGGCGCGCTTTACAGCGCCATTGGCGGCCCGTTCTGCGTGGCGTATCCGGAGTTTGACTTTGACCAGAGTTGTATTGTGGATCTGGGCGATTTTGCGATGTTCGCGGCCCAGTGGCTCGATTGTAACATATACCCGACCTGCATTGAGACGATTGAGTAACGGATTGGGTAGTTTTGAAGTTGTTTGATCATGTGTTCGCTGAGGCAATCCCCCGTAACAGGGGGATTGCCCGGCGAAATAAACGCCGACATAAGAGAAAAGTTTTTTAAGGTATTATATTTATATTTTTTAACGTTGCGGGATGTTGGAGTTTGTAAAATGAAAAGGAAGAACGGATTTACCTTAATCGAATTGCTGGTGGTGGTGTCCATTATCGCCCTGCTGGTGTCGATATTGCTGCCGGCGCTGGGTAAAGCGCGGGATCAGGCCAAACGGGTGATGTGCGCTACCAACCTACATTCGGATTTTTTGGGTATGGCTGCCTATTCAAGCGATAATGGCGGCGCAGCCTTGCCCCATCCCTATTGCAGTGATGATTTTTCCGGCAATGATCCCGACGATTGGATGTCCACCAGCGCAACGCGCTATGTACGGTTCTATTATTGGCTGGAAGGGGATGGCACAACCTACCAATACCGTAATTTAGGCATTCTTTACCATTTCGGATATGTCGATAATGCGGAGATTTTTTATTGTCCTGCGCAAAAAGCCATAGCCTTCCGATATGATACTTATGTTGAGGAACCAAGTCGGGAATGGGGCACGATTCCCGGTGTGGATTTTGCCGGGACGCCAACAAGCGCCAACGGGCGCGTCCGGCAGGGGTTCCACTATTTACCTATTAAGAACCGCGGCGCCCAACAATGGTATGATTTTGGCAACCACGGTTTTGCGGACGCCAGGAGAGTGCTGGCCAGCAAGTCCGCGGATTTAAAGGCGGACCTGGCTATTCTTACCGAACCTCTGCAATGGGAGGAATGGGGCGAAAGAGTCTATTGTGCTCACACCAAGAACATTGACAAAGATCCTTTGGGGATGAATGTCTGTTTCGGCGATGGCCATGTGAATTTTTGCATGGATGAAGAACTTCTGGATTATGAAGGTAAATTCTGGGTAACCGGTGGCCCGCTTACGAGTTGGCCGCTTCTCGGCGAATTCTGGGAAGGTCTGCGCTAAATAATTCTACGGTCTATCATTCGCTATCAAAAATAGAAAGGCCTGTAACTTTATCGGTTACAGGCCTTTTTTCAGGTCAATCAATTCTATCGCTTATAACCCGCAACAGTCGCTAAGACGGGCGGCGGGCCGGGCGATGGAATTATCGCATCATTTCTTCTTGCCCTTACCGGCCTTTTTGTCAGCTAGAGCAGCGCGGGCGGCTGCCAGGCGGGCGATGGGCACGCGGAAGGGCGAGCAGCTCACGTAGTTCATGCCGACCTTGTGGCAGAAGGCGATGCTGGCCGGGTCGCCGCCGTGCTCACCGCAGATGCCGACTTTGAGCGTCGGGCGGGTCTGGCGGCCCAGGCGGATGCCGGTCTCGATGAGCCGGCCGACGCCGCCGGTGTCGAGGCTCTGGAACGGGTCGGCGTCGAAGAGGCCTTTGCGGACGTAGTCGGCCAGGAACTTGCCGGCGTCATCCCGGCTGAAGCCGCAGCCCATCTGCGTGAGGTCGTTGGTGCCGAAGCTGAAGAATTCGGCCGAAGCGGCGATTTCGTCGGCGGTGACGGCCGCACGGGGCACTTCAATCATCGTACCAATCATGTACGGAATTTTCTTGCCCTTTTCCTTGAAGATGGCGGCAATCTCGTCGAGGCAGTGGGCCTTGACGTAATCCAGTTCGCGGACAGTGCCCACCAGCGGAATCATGATTTCAGGGTGGACCTTCTTGCCCTTGGCGGCGACGGCCAGAGCCGCTTCGATAATGGCGCGGGTCTGCATGCGAGCGATACCGGGGTAGGTAATCGTCAGACGGCAGCCGCGGTGGCCGAGCATGGGGTTGAACTCGTGCAGCTCTTCGACCTTGGCCTTGACCTTGGCCGCAGTGATATTCAGGCGGCGGGCCATTTCGGCCTGGCTCTTGTCATCCTGCGGGAGGAACTCATGCAGCGGCGGATCCAGCAGACGGATGGTGACCGGCAGGCCGGCCATCGCCGTGAAGATGCCCGCAAAGTCATCCCGCTGATAGGGCAGCAGCGTCGCCAAAGCGCCTTCGAATTTGGCCTTGGGGTCGGCAAACTCCGCCTGGAGCTTGTCGAGTTCCTTCTTTTGCTTGTCGTCGAGGCTGCCCTGACTGGTGAGGGCGTCAATCTTATTTTTGAGGTTCTGGTAGTCGTCGGCGGCCAGAATCATCTGGCGGACCGCCCAGATACGCTCGCCTTCGAAGAACATGTGCTCAGTACGGCACAGGCCGATGCCTTCGGCGCCAAAACTGCGGGCGCGTTGGGCGTCATCGGGGGTGTCGGCGTTGGTGCGGATGCCCAGGGTGCGAACTTCATCACACCAGGACATGAACTTGCCGAAGTCGCCGGACATTTCCGGATCGAAGGTTTCGAGCTGGCCGTTGATGACCTCGCCGCTGGTGCCATCAAGGCTGAGCCAGTCGCCTTCCTTGATGGTCTGGGCGCCGATTTTCATCTGTTTTTTGGCGTAGTCGATTTCCAGGGCCGAAACGCCGGCGACGCAGCAGCAGCCCATCCCGCGGGCAACGACGGCGGCGTGGCTGGTCATGCCGCCGCGGGCGGTGAGGATGCCCTGAGCGACGGCCAT
>CAZOCV010000291.1:0-3012 GCA_964578395.1 uncultured Pirellulales bacterium | reverse complement strand
GCCGGATACGCCGACGGCCTGAACCTCTACCAGGCCTACATGGGCGTCAACGGCACGGACCCGCTGGGGCTGGATTTCCTCAGAACCGAGGAAAGAGGCGGTTTGGAGCACATCTATTACGTTCCTGAAACATGGTGCGGCAGAAATAAAGAAGAATTTTATGTAGGATATTTGAAGCCGACGGACAATCTTACGATTATTACGGATAATGGACCGAGCGGAGCAGGACGCTGCATATCCTATAATGCCCTTGTCCGCGACGCCTACAAATACTTTGAAGGTATTGAGACACGGGAAGATTTAGCCTATCTCGAATATACACCGCACAATGGGCGTACAGAAGGCTCCGCCGCGGATTATGACCTGGGCTTATATGCACCGGGAATGGCATATGGCCCTCAGGGGCCGACTCTTGGCGCTGCACGACCACAATCGGCGGGAGAAATTTATGTGGACATGGTGGTACCAACACCGAGCAAAATAGTCAAAGGCGTCAAGCAGGAATATGAAACTCTTTCCTATCTTATTGCGAACAAAAGCCATCAACATGTCGCCAATCATATATTGTACGATGTGTTATTACCGCAACCGCATTCGGGAGATTTATTGAGCGATGACCCGTATGAGCGGGCCGAAAGCGCCGCCAGTTATACCCGCCTGGGGATAGAGGTTGCGGGGTTGATGATGGCGGGCAATAAATTAGGGTCAATGCAGACACCACCTACTATAACGGAACGATACAAACGACCATCGGGTGCTACTACGAGTGCTCAACGGAAGGCTGTACAGGGAAAACCATGTGTTGAGTGTGGAGCGAAATCGCATGTAATGGTCGCTGACCATATTAAACCTCTTGTTGAAGAATATTTTGAGACTGGTACAATTGATACCGTACGAATGCGTACTTTAGAAGCTGTGCAGCCACAGTGTCCTTCTTGTTCTCGTGCTCAAGGAGGAAGATTGAGTAACTTCTCGAAACAGATGAATAAGGAGTTAGGCCTTGATTGATACTACTGTTGATGAGCAAAAATCGCTATGCAAAAAATTTGGTGTGGATTGGCTTGAGTCTCCAGTTACGATGAAAGTTGGTATCGCCAAGAACATTAAAGAAGGATTAGTACCCATTAATGGACTCCGTCATCCGCCAGAAGGCGATACGACAGGTTGGTATATTTGGGCTGGTGAAGAATTTCCATCCGAAGATCCAGATTATTTTCTTCCGTTACATGTTGCTCATCTTAAAGAATGGTGTCCTGTTGTACTGAAATATCTTGGGTTACCATCTGGTTGGCGTTTTCTGACTGATGGTAATTACGAAGATGTGTGGTATGACGAAAGCCTTTTAAAAATTGACTGATTCTGATAGTGTATTATTGGGAACAGACTGACGAATCCGAATATAAAAAACCGTTGGCAAACAAGTGAGCGCGAACGAATCGCCGCGACGATACATCGTATGTTGGCGTCGGGAGGAGCGGTGTCTCCGGAAATAATTCCGCTTGATACAATTGAAGAACGATTGAATTTGCAGGGGATACCTTTTAAGGAAAGCTCCATTATAGGCGCATATATCAAAGACGTAGACTTGACTAAGGCCGATTTGTCATCAGCGAAGATAGGGAATTCTATTTTTGAAAATGTGATTTTCAACGGCTGTTCATTAGCTGACATCACAGATTACGGTAACACGTTTACGAATTGTATCTTTATAGGTTCATCATTTCATTCGGCAGGATTAGGCTATGAAGGCTCGAAGTATGAACGTTGTGTTTTTGAAAAGGCGGATTTTAAAAAGGCATCATTCATTCGTGCAGAGATGAATGATTGTTGTTTTTCGCATTGTAATTTCAAAGGTGTTGATCTTAACGCATCATCTTTTGAGAATTGCACCTTCGAAGGCAAATTGGAGGATGTCTGGTTTAGGGGAGGGTTCGCCTTGCCATCTATCGAAGCTAGATTCGGTACACCGCGCAAGAATAGAATGAAAAATGTTGATTTCTCTGAGGCGGAACTTTGGGATGTTACAATTAGTGACAACTGCGATCTTACCACAATTATACTACCGACAGATGGTAATCATATATTTTATGATAACTGGAAAATGCGTTTATCGAATCTTGTGCAAAAAGCAAAGGCGGATGCGTTGCCAGACGATATTTTATCGAAAGTTATGGTTTTTGCAAAAATACATCTTGTTCACGCGAAAACACAAAATTGTTTTTTGATTAATATTAATGAAATAAAAAGAGATTATGGTGAAGAGATTACGTCGATTATTTTAAAAATGCTGGATAATAGTTCCTAGTGTTGGGTTTCATTACATTTTAAGTGATGAAGAAAGCGAAGAGGAGTTCTTTGGTAAGTAAATAGCGAACCACGGATTGGCGCGGATGAACACGAATGATGGTTAATTCGCGTTTATTCACCTCGAAGATAATCGACAGGATTGACAGGATTGAAAACGGCTGTGCTTTTATTTTTTAATCTTGTTCATCTTGTGAATCTTGTCTGATTTTTCGTTTGCGTATTCGGTGGGCAATTGTGCCGGCGGGACGCCGGCGGTACTGGCGGGCACCAGCAGTTGGCTGCTGCTGACGGATGACCGGGGGACGGTGGCGGGCGTGGTGGATTGGTATCTCCCCGGCCCCGGCTGGGAGCAGTTGTATTACAATACCACGGGTCTGTGCCGGAGTTTCAAGGGGGCGTTTCTGGGAGGCGGGGAGAATCTGCGGACGGATGACCCGGACTACAACCTCGGCCGGTCGTACTGGACGCCGTTTCGCTATCTGGGCATGCGCCGCGACCGGTTCACGGGGTTATATCATACGCACTTTAGGGAATACGACGCCGTACACGGGCGCTGGCTCAGCGAAGACCCGGCCGGATACGCCGACGGCCTGAACCTCTACCAGGCCTACATGGGCGTCAACGGCACGGATCCGCTGGGGCTGCGAATCACCCGGGAAGAATTACTGTCAGCCTATCTCAGGTTATTTGGGGATAATCCGGTTT
>CAZOCV010000290.1:0-3048 GCA_964578395.1 uncultured Pirellulales bacterium | reverse complement strand
CTTCATTCTGAACGGTTGGAGTAGCCTTGTTGAGTTCATAACGATACGCCGAAACTCGAATGCCCTCGTCATTGTAGGCATATTCTACCACCTCCAGCCAGGGGAAGAAAAAGGGGACATTCTACTTTATTATCTCCTTTCGAGGCCTTCCGCGCGGGTTGATGGCGCTGCTCAAGCCTAGTTGTGCGGCGGTTCGTTTGATCCAGGCCGGATCGCCCCACGGAGCGCCGCGCTGTTAGTAGGGGCCGTTACCTGTTATGCCTTCTTATTTTTTATTTTCTCCTTTTTTGGAGTGCAAAAAAAAACGGCCGGCCTGGAGGCCGAACTTCCAACGAATTATGCCGCTGTCCGGACGAAAAACGGAACCGGTGCAATCGCCCGAATGAATCCATTTCCCCGCCATAGCGAATTACATGACGACGGGAAAAAGGTGAAGCAGATGTTTCGTAAGTCCTTTATTTTCAACTGGGCCCGGAGGGATTTGAACCCGCGACCAAGGGATTATGAGTCCCCTGCTCTACCGCTGAGCTACAGGCCCTGGTTTTATATAACTTCTTGATTTTAACGCCATTAGAAACGGATTGTCAAACCCTTTTCGAGGCTTTTTTAAGAAATTCCCCCTCAATTTGCTGACCATCATATCCGGGGGGAGCGAGGGGGTTTTTATGGTATGTGTTTTATGCCGGTGCTGCTCTCCCGGATAATCAATTCTACCGGGAGCAAGCGGCGCACGGAGTGTTTAATCACGCCGGTGGCATGTTCGTAAAGGAGTTTGGCCGCCTGATAGCCCAAGTCCTGCGTCGAGGGGAGGGTTTGGACGCTGCTTAAGGGGGCCGGCATTTTCTCCGCGAAGGGCAAGTTGCCGCTGCCGACCACAAAGACGTCTTTGCCTATTTGCAGGCCAAGCTGTTCGGCCGCAATATAAACGCCGCGGGCGATAAAATCATTGCCGGAAAAAATACAATACGTTTTTTCCTTACGGGAGTTGAATAAATCAAGAGCGGCTTTAATGCTGTATTCCAGGCCGATGTCCATGGTGTCAGCGAGTTTTTCTTCGGGGACGGGAAAATCAAAAATATAAGGCTGCAGGCTAGTGTAGCCGTGCGAACCCATCGCATTGCTCCATCCCTTAAACCAGTCTCTTGCCCCGCTGGGCTGATTGACAAAGGCAAGGTAATAGACCGGCATGTTATGTAAAGCTAATAAATGTGTCGTTGCCTGATAGGCGACGGAATAATGATCCGCTTCCACGGAACTGGCATCTATTTGTGCCAGGTGCCGGTCAAAAAAAACGATTCTTCTTCCGTTAGAAATATTTTTCCGGACGGCGTCTTCAAATCCCGGAGTTTCAAACGGCAGAATCAGCAGCCCCGTAACGTCTTCGCCCGGATGAGTCACCGCTTCGATAAATCGTTTTTTGGAGGCCCCGACATCGATCAGCACCAGCTCCAGATTGTTTTCAATGAAAAAACGGCGAACCCCGTCATAGGCAATTGAATAGTAAGGGTCATCGTGATGGCAGGTGATATAAACAAACGAATACTTCTTTGTCTGGTTATCCGCTGCATTTAAATTCCGGGGGACGACCCTGACCTGTTTGCGGGTTTCGGTATCAATAAGACCGTCTTCTTCCAGAAGTTTGTAGGCTGCTTTGATGGTTCGGTAAGTGACATTCCACCTTTTGGCCAGATAGGAAATAGAAGGCAGCGTTTCGCCTTCCTTAATATCGTTGGCAATGATCTTCTTCTGGAGCTGCTCCCTGATCTGCTGGTACAAAGGAAGCTTTTTACTACGGCTTTTCTCGAGCACAATATTATCAGTCAATTTACCCATATCTGTCCTAAATAAATCGCTACATACCTATAATAAGCAATAATGACCTCATAAACAATGCTTTTTTACGAAAAAAAGACAGCGGCATAGCAATAATCAACCGTATAATCATTATATATTGTATAATTATTGCCATATATATTGCTAAAACAATCACCGTAATACGGCAATACAAACCAGTCCCTATTGCCTTGGAATTGGGGTTTTGGAATAGCGTATAAAAGGAGGGGAATATACATAACTACTTATAAATAAATGGGTAATAAGAATTGCTTGCCTGGTTACAAAAATTTGCGCATTTTGGACGGCCGGCGATTAAATTTAGTTGACATTATATTGCACTTGTGATACTATTTACTAACGAGATCGATGTATGCTGGTGTCAGACGTATAGCCGCATACGTGGGTCCAAGGAGAAGGAATTGTCAAATAGGTTTGTCTATTTTATCCTGGCTGCAATCGCAGGCCTGGCACAGGGTAGTTATCCCCCGCCGGCCGGCTTATGGCAGTTTGATGATCCCGGCCACCTGACTCAGGGGATTATCGGATTAGATCTTCTGGAAGTTGGGTCTCACAGTATCGTCGCGGGTATGGATGCCGAAGACGGCGCCATAGAAGATCCACTGGGGAGTTATTTTATCTGTTCGCACGGTATCGCTCCCAACGGGGGCGGCGTATATGTGAATAATTGGACCGTGCTGATGGATATCAAGGCGCCGGCCGCCAGCATCGGTCAATGGAAATCCTTGTGTCAGACGAATATCGCCAACAGTAATGATGGGGATTGTTTTATCTCGCCGACAAGAACCATCGGCGTGGGCGCTACAGGTTATACCACCAATGCGGTCAACGGCGAAACCTGGTATCGTATCGTTATTTCCAACAGCAACGCCAATTCCTATCGAATTCATGTAAACGGTTCGCTTTGGCTGAATGGAACGATTCAGCCCAAGGATGGGCGTTTCGCTCTGGATCCTCAGATACTATTTTTTGCTGACAATGATGGCGAGGACTATCCGATTCATTGCACCCAATTGGCTATTTGGGGGCAGGCGTTAACGACGGCGCAGGCGGGTGAGCTTGGCGGTCCGACGTTGCCGATACAAATTTCCACTGTTGACAAGGCCGGACGAAACCTGCTGGTGAATCCTTCCGCAGAGGCGGATTTGGTCGGATGGACTATCGAACAGGGTTATGACTGGCAGGCCACCGACC
>CAZOCV010000289.1:1504-3052 GCA_964578395.1 uncultured Pirellulales bacterium | reverse complement strand
AAAACATGGAACTAAGCCCGCAACAATATGAGGAAACTTTGCAATGGCTGGCGCAGCAGCAGGCCGGAGGTGATATACCCATTCGCGTAACCTGTGCGCCGCATTACCAACGGATTTTGCGTGAGCAGGGAGCGATAAAACCGGGTGAGCGGCCGCAGGGCGGCTGCCTGGGCGGCAAAAGCTTTGCGTTTATTTCGCATACGGGAACGGTACAGATATGCGGATTTTTGGAAACGGAGGCGGGGCGGCTGCGGGAGAATGGGTTCAACTTTGAGGCGATTTGGCGCGAGTCGCCTTTTTTACAGCAGATTCGGGATGTGGATGAGTACAAGGGCAAATGCGGGGTATGCCAGTATCGGCGGGTTTGCGGCGGCTGCCGGGCGCGGGCCTATGCCGTAACGGGCGATGTGCTGGCGGCCGAGCCATTTTGCCTGTATCAACCGGGGCTTTGACTTTTTCCGCAAGGGGGTTATCCTATGGGCATGGCGGACTGGCGCACCATATTACTGACACTGCTGCAAACGCGATTCCCGCTGTGCGAACGGCCGTTTACGGCGCTGGCGGAGCAACTGGCGCGGAGCGAAGATGAGATACTCGATGAATGCCGCCGCATGCAATCCGAAGATATTCTTCGCCGTCTGGGTGCAACCTTTGACGCCCGCCGGCTGGGCTATGAAAGCACGCTCGTCGGCGCGGAGGTTCCTGCGGATCGGCTGGGAGGACTGGTTACGGAATTAAAACGGCTGCCGGGTGTGAGTCATTGCTACGGTCGCGGCCACACGTTTAACGTTTGGTTCACCCTTAATGCAACATCCCTGACGGATATGGAATCGCTGCTGGCGGGCCTTACGCAGCGTCATGGCCTGGCACAACTCATTAATCTTCCCGCGGTGAAGATTTATAAACTGAACGCGGTATTTACCCGTGACGATGATGAGCGGCTTTTGCTCAATGTGCCTGCGCCACAAATACCGGCGGTAACGTCGCCTGTGCTAAGTAAAGAGCAAAAACAACTGGTGCGCTTTTTACAGGAAGATATGGCGTTACGGAGCGATTTTTTCACGCCGCTTGCGGACGCCTTGTGCTGGCCGATGGGTACGGTGCTGGGGCAAATTGATGCCTGGCGGCGGGAGGGAATCATCCGGCGGTTTGGCGCCACGGTTCGGCATCAAAAGCTGGGATTTGGGGCCAATGCGATGGTGGTGTTCGCGGTTGAAGAGTCGCAACTCGACCGGGCGGGTCTGGCCCTGGCGTCGATGTCGGCGGTCAGCCACTGTTATCAACGCGCTACGGCATCGAATTGGCCCTACAATCTCTATGCCATGATGCACGCCGTCCATGATGACGACCTGGATGCTGTTATCAGGCAGGCATCGGCTGCTGTGGGGCCGCAGTTTCGCTTTGAGGTATTGTTGACCACGGCGGAATACAAAAAAACTACCGCAAAATTTTTTCTGGAGCCAGTTAAATGAGCCATCTGCCGCAGAATAGTGATGCTTTGTATCAACTTGCCCGCGAGGTCATGCCGGGCGGGGTAAATTCCCCTGT
>CAZOCV010000289.1:0-1404 GCA_964578395.1 uncultured Pirellulales bacterium | reverse complement strand
CGGCTGGTCAGCTCCGGTACGGAAGCGACCATGACGGCCGTGCGTTTGGCCCGTGCGGCGACGGGGCGGGATCGCATTATCAAGTTCGCCGGGTGCTATCACGGCCATGCTGACGGTTTTCTGGTGAAGGCTGGGTCCGGGGCGGCGACGGGCGGGCATCCCACCAGTCCGGGCATCCCGCGTTCAACGATTAGCACCACACTGGTGGCGAATTTCAACGATATTGCCTCCGTTACCGGGTTATTGGGGGCGTTTCCGGGCAGCATCGCCGCCGTGATTGTCGAGCCGATTGTCGGCAATGCCGGCGTAATCCTGCCGGCGGGCGGTTTTTTGCAGGATTTGCGTCGGTTGTGCGACAAGGCCGGGACGCTGCTGATTTTTGATGAGGTTATGACCGGTTTTCGTGTGGCCGCAGGTGGGGCGCAGCAGCTTTACGGTGTCCGGCCGGACCTGACCACGCTGGGCAAAATCATCGGCGGCGGCCTGCCCGTCGGGGCCGTTGGCGGGCCAAAATCGCTGATGGAACAACTCGCTCCGGCCGGTCCGGTATATCAGGCCGGAACGCTGTCGGGCAACCCTATTGCCACCGCCGCGGGTCTGGCGACCCTGAACCTGCTCAATGAGGAGGTCTATGCCACTCTCGAAACCCGTGGGGCGCAACTGGAGGCGGGCATTCGTGATAACCTTGCCAAATTGTCCCTGCCGTATCAATTTGTGCGTGCGGGGGGTATGGCCTGCCTGTTCTTTACCGACCGGCCGGTGCATGACTTCACCGATGCCCAACGCTGCGACCAGCCGGCCTTCGCCCGCTACTTCCACGCCATGCTCGAACAAGGCATCTACCTGCCGCCTTCGCCGTTCGAGGCCTTTTTCTTAAGTGCGGCCCATACAGAAACGGACATTGAGAAAACCATCCAGGCTAATTACAAGGCTTTGCATAAACCATAAATACGTTTCAACAGCAGCCATCGGGTGGAGGATCATTTCGTTGGCTTTACCGAAATGATCGAAATTGGAAAAAGCCATCCGAGGTAAGGCGGCGGCCATATCAGTATATTATTGACGCTGGAGAAGATTAGGTTAAACTTGAATTTATGGAACAAATATCCTTCTTTACTAAAGTGCGTTTTGTGGCGGCGATGGGAATAGCTGCGGTGCTGTTTTGGTTTATTGCCCTGCCGCTGGCCCGGCCGGAGATGCCCGGCGGGACCTTGCTGCTGGTGCAGCACAGCCGTACCATCCCGGTGTTGATCGTCATTGCTATTTTGGCCCTGATAGTGCCGGCGGCGTCTTTACTGTGCACCCCTTACCTTCGTTATATGGCCGCCCTGGCGGCAGCGCCGGCGGGTCTGGCCGTACTGGCGTTATGGACGGCCGGCCTGGCGCCTGCCCTGGCGGATATTG
>CAZOCV010000288.1:0-3083 GCA_964578395.1 uncultured Pirellulales bacterium | reverse complement strand
AAAGGACATATGATGAAGTATATCACCACAGTTATTATGGGAGGTATTCTGCTGACGTTGTCATCATGCCAAATGTCTGATAGTATGCAGGGAAACGCCATGACGAACAAATCTTTATCAGCCGAAATGAAGCCTGCGGCAGTCAAGACGGCGATGAAAGCGGTCGCCGACTGGCAGATTTACCATCCGGCCCGGCAAAATATCAGCGACTGGCGATGTGACGGAAAATTATGGTGTTGGCGCATTTTTGCTGGCCGACAGTGAAGTATATAAGCTCGCGGAAGCTCAATAACAGGTGAACTCTGATAGTTAGTATATGTTGTGGAAAAGCATTTTTGTCATTCCCGCGCAGGCGGGAATCCAGAATTTCCGTCTGGATACCCGTTTTCGCAGGTATGACACAGTCGCGCCAAGGCATTGGGCAACAGGAACTAAATATAAGGTGTGTTATGCGAAAGCTGATATGTTTTGTGGCAATGTTGACGGGAGCGGCTGCGGCCATGGCGCAATGGGATGAAACGTTTTTTTTCAGCACAGATAAGCCGACCTTGGAATATAAAGAAAACACCTGGACGTTCGGTAATAAGGCGCTGGAGGTTATCTTGCGGTATGACCCCGACGCGGGTGGGCTGATGCTCGAACAACTCTACGACAAGCAGCGCAACCGGGCCATGCTGGTTAAGCCGTCAAGCTTGCTGTCGCTGACCAACCCCGCCGGCGAGACGGTGCTGGATTTGTCGAGCGGTTGGGACTTGGCCGTTGCTCCGCGAAATTTACATCCGCGCGTCGGCGCTAAGCAGGCGTCCACGATGGGCTTTGATATCGAATTGCAGTCACGCGAACCGTCGCCATTGGCGATGGATAAGGTGACGGTCGTTTTGCAGGTGAATGTTTTTCCCGGCGATGAGCCGTATATCACCATCGAGCCGGTGGTGCAGGCACGCTGGCGGGAGAAAACGCATATCGATATGGTCTATTATGCCCGGTTGCAGCCGGCCAATGGCGGCAAGCTGGTCACGTTTGCCGGTGACAACCCTTTGCCGGAAGGTATCGACGAAGAAAATCTGCAAACGTGGTCGCCCAAAAAGGCCACCAGCCATCACACCCTGCCTTGCACGGATGGCAGCGGCGGTATGTGGGCGGCTGTCAGCAATTACAATCCGCACATTCGCCAGGAAGGTGATGCCGTTAATGTCGCCGCCGCGGCCAATGTCTATCTTGATAAATACCTGCCGCTGACAAACGGCAGTCTGGGCACGATGATGCTGGGCGTCTATCGCGGCCCGCGCGAAGCGGCCATTTTCGACTACCAGTTGTTTCTCATTAAACACTGGATTGCCGGCGACCTGCACTCTATTGCTCCGCATGTGCATGATGACTGGTACAGCACGCGGCGCAACCCGGAAGGGAATCAACCGGCCCGTCTGAAAAAACTCGTGCCGTTGATTAAAGATAGCGGTTTTCACTTTTTCTGGTATATCTACGAACATCATGGTGTTTGGCCTGATTGGCGGCTCGAACCCGAAAACTTGTTCCCCGCCGGTCTTAATGCCGATGATCCTTGCTCCCTGGCGGCGTTTTTTGCTGATAACAATATCGGTTTAGGGCTTTATACAGCGCCTTGCCGAGTGAATAAGGACTTCAAGCTTAATTATGAATTGCGCCATGATGACTGCCGGTTGTATGGTGATTTGCTGGGCCGCCGCGCCAAGCAGGCCCGTGCGTGCATCTGGTGGTATGAGGATCATCCCGGCGAAAATTATCAGCTTGACGAAGACTGGCCCAACCAGCCCAAAGGCAATTGCAGTTGGATGTGGCAGCAAGGGTATATGCTTACTCGGGAAGCGGCCCGGCGGCATGTGCCCGATTTGTTGTTTTCGCGCACGTGGGTGGATGCCGTGGAGCAGCTTGGCTGGGCGGACGTGACGGCGTGTCTGGATGTGTGGGGCATGCGCGGCGGCAACCAATCCGGCGGCCCGACGCGCGAACATGATTTATTTCTTGCCGATGCCTGGCGCAATACGGTTTGGCGAATAGTGCCTGTCTGGCCGCTGATGCATCATCTGGGTCATCATCCCGTGCATATCCGCGACAAAAACCGCCAACCCGCCGATACCGAATATATCGATTCCTCGGCGGCGATGTACGGGCCGTTTTGTCTCAATGGTCCACTGATTGATACCACGCCCCAGGAGCGAAAAATTCACTGCAAGTGGTCCGACTTCAACTGGAAGTACCGCGAATTTTTGCAATTCTCGCTGTTGGCGGATTTCGTCGGCGACGCCGGCAAGGTCGATGGCATTTATCATCTCGCCAACGCCAACGCTGACGGCGTGTGCGGCTTCATTGGCCTGTGGAATAAAAACAACGATGCTCCCGCCGACATTACGCTGCGCATCCGGCCGGAGGATTACCGCCTCCGCTGGCCCGGCGATATTACCGCCCGCGTCTGGGACGGCGAAACGGAGATTCCCGTCCGCCGCGAAAACGGCGTCATCCTCATCGGCCCGATGACCATGAAAGCCCGCGGCTCGGTGGTAGTGCAGCTAAGCGAAAAATAAAAAGCTTATCGCTTTATAGAAAATAAAAGGCGTATAGGCGATTAAACGCTGCCTATTCCGCCAGCCACAAGCTGCAGAAGATACAGAAATCCTCCAGCGTCACACTGCCGGAAAAATCCATATCCGCACCCTCGCACCAATAGTTATCCCAACAATCTTCTGATAGCCAGTATATTGACAATATCCAAAATTCATTAAGCGAAGTAGAGCAATCCGCCGTTAGGGGGTTTGGATTGGTATCATAAAACAGATTCTGCAAATTGGGATTGTTTTCCTGAACTGCCGGTAAATCAAAACAATATGCCTCAGTAATTAATTGATTGCCCTCTAGGTTCAAGTATTCCAGATGGTTTAATGTTGTCAGGGGCGTAATATCTTCTATTTGATTGTAAAATAATTCAAGTTCTACAAGATTCACCGCGTACTCCAGTCCTTCCAGGTTAACAATTTCATGCCCACTAGCGTACAAATTGGTGAGTGCCAATAAGTCGTCCGCGGTTGGCATAAGAATCCCCAGTTCCA
>CAZOCV010000287.1:0-3087 GCA_964578395.1 uncultured Pirellulales bacterium | reverse complement strand
AGGAACTTGTCGCTGAGGAAGTTGGATATTTCTGCGTAGGGTGGGTCTGTGACCCACCGAATCGTTTGTCCGTTTCGCGGTGGGTCAGAGACCCACCCTACATAGTTTCGCTGTAGTGTTATATTCTCCGGCAGGGTGTTATCCGGCGGCAAAGCATAAACGATGGAATTTGCTTTTAATAGGCTGATTTCGTTGCCGGAGCGAGGAACTTGTCGCTGAGGAAGTTGGATAGCTCGGCCAAGGTGGGAACGGCCAGTTCGCCCTCGCGGTTCAGCGGCAGGCGGATACGTCCGAGGACGGGTGCGTTCACGGCGACGCCGACATCAGCGCGGTAGGGGACGGTCGAACCCGGACGGACGCCTTTTATCGCCTGGGCGAAATCCGCGAAACGGATGGTCGCCGGTAAGCTGATGGTGCGGGTTTCTTTGGCGGGGATAGTGCTTTGAATGTCGGCCTGGCCGGCGAGGAACTTTTCGCCCCGGCTGGTAATGTCGTAGTCCATATCCAGCAGCGGCAAATCCACCGAATAAGGATTTTCAATCTCCACATCAAACAGCAGTGTGGCCGCCTCGAGGGTGATTTTATCAAACTGCACGCCCCGCAGATTGGCCCTGGGCTTTTCCAGGTTCAATACCTCTTGCAGCCCCGCACAGCCGGTCAACATGCCTCCGGCCAAACATACTAACGCCGCTATTCCCGACCGATATTGCATTTTCGCGTTCCTTTCCATGAAGGTAATTTCTGAAAGAGCCGCCATTATTGCCTCAACCGGCCCGAAACGCAAGGAGCCAGGCGGAACCGATTGATAGATGAGCAGCCTTGAGATTCTCAGGCGAAGGCGATATCATCTATTCGGCCAGGTTCGGTTCCGGTTGGCGCAATGTCTTATTGGGCAGATAGTTATGTCGGTCGGTCATAATTTACAATCTTTTTACGGTTTTTTCAGCAACAAAACGGGCTATTTGGCATCTAATAAAGTAGATAGTTTCTGTTGTGAAAAGCACGTTTGGAGTTCAAGCTTCAGCTTGGCCTTATCGAAAACGACGTTTGGCCGCGAAAAAACGGCCAGCCTGAAGGCTGAGCTCCCAACGAATATCCTTTCGCAACAGAAACTAGATAGTATGTGTTGCGGAAAAGAATGTTTGTCATTCCCGCGCAGGCGGGAATCCAGTATTTCCGCCTGGATACCCGCTTTCGCGGGTATGACACAGTCGCGCCAAAGCATTGGGCAACAGGAACTCGATAGTGACGTTGCCGGGATATTATTAGGCGTTGGTTACCGTAACTCAAACCGATGGAGGTTGTCATGATCAAGCCGATTGCTCACGGGATTTTTATGTTGTTGTTGGCTGTATGTCTGATGGCTGCACCTGTAATGGGTGAGATGGATGATCCAAATAAGACGCCGGCGGCCGGCGATACGGCTTCGACGAAAAGCGGCCTGCCGGAAGCGCCGGCCCAGATGCCCGCTCCGCCCGCCGGTATGATGCCCGGTATGATACCGGGTATGATGCCTGGTATGATGGGGGAGATGGGACCCGGCATGATGCCGGGTATGATGATGCCTCCCGGTGTGACGCCGCCGAATCCTGAAATGGCTTCACCCGACAATAATTATGGCGGAGGAGGAAGGTTTGTCCCACGGAGAAAAACCGCCCCGCAAACGAGCACCAAGGCGGGTGTTATTGTGAAGATTCAATGCACGAAGGATATTCTTGATGTAAGCGACCAATTATTGAAACAACTGCTGGGAAGCTGGGTGCGGCCAGGCGCCAGTATTTCGGTATCGCCAATTATGCCTTATGGGCCACATGAGGAATGTCTGTTGTACAGCATTAATTTATGGGGGCCGGCAGAAAAGAACGCTACGCCGGAAGACAAAGAAGAATTGTGTCGGCTGATGGGGCGTTTTGAGGAAACGCTGCGAAAAGAATATTTAGACGCACAGAACCAATATCTGTCGAGATTGAAAGTGGTTCGAGATCAACTCAATGCCGCAGAATCAGCCTTTTCCGGTTTGCGCGAGCGGGGCCGTGAGCTGCGCGAGCAGGCGGGCATGACGGATTTGAATCGCCAGCATGTATTGGATATGTTTAATCATATGGAAGAGCGCCAGAATGTATTGCAGATGGAACTTGCCGGTCTGGAAGCACAACGCCGGGAGATGCAGAATCAAGTTAAAATGATGCGCGACAATCTGGAAACAAATCTTGCCGACGATCCTATTTCTCAACAATTGCGTGAAATCATTGCCATGAAAAGACAGGCTTTTGAACTGGCGCAAAAATACTATGAAAAAAGCGGCGACGCGGCCCCACTGGGATATGTGTGGGAACCCCAACAGGAATTAAAGGAAGCGGAAATTCGCCTGGCGGAGCACCAGGAAACAAGAAAGGCCGCCAGCGGCAGCAATGAACTTCAAAAAGTAAATATGAAACTGGGGGAAATTGCCGTCCAGGTTGCCCAAAAGCAAGAAGAATTAAAATTTATTAACCTCAAACTCGATGACATGCGGCACAAAGACCTCCTGCGTCTGGCGGAAAATTACAGTATTGAGGTGGAGATGAAGGTGGATCAGGCGCAGCGGGAGTATCAGGAGGCGGCGGCTTTGGCCGCACAGCTCCAGCGGGAACTCGCTATGCTCACGCCGCCGCGCGTGGTGGTGTTGGGCGATTAAGTGTAGCTCAACCGTCCTCGGTTGAGATTTGAATGTGGCTTGGCCGTCCCGGCCAAGATTTATTGTTTTGCCATGAGCGGCTATAACGTTCGAATCTTGGGCGAGACGCCCAAGCCACTTGCGTATGGAGTTCAAGCTTTAGCTTGGCCGTTTCCGATGTGCGGGCGACGAGGGCAAACGGCCAGCCTAAAGGCTGAACTCCATACACTGACTCCGAACGATTTATACGCCATGCGGACCGGATTATGTGTTTGGAAGTTTTGCGTTTGGAGTTTCGCATACGGAATTCAATGTTCGGAGTTCCACGTTCGGAGTTCAAGCTTTAGCTTGGCCGTTTTTGATGTGCGTGTGTCGTGGGCAAACGGCCAGCCTAAAGGCTGAACTCCATACACTGACTCCGAACGATTTAT
>CAZOCV010000286.1:0-3091 GCA_964578395.1 uncultured Pirellulales bacterium | reverse complement strand
CGGCCGGAACCTGCCGCCGAACCTGCTGCGCATCCTGTGCGGGAAGATTCTCCGCCGCCGCAGGCAATGGCTGAAGATGCCGCCGACGCCATCGAACTGGTCTTCCATCTGGAACTGAACCGTCAGGTTTATCGCCGCAGCGATTTTGGCGAACCGCCGCAACTGGCTATCTGGCTGGAAAACGCTGACGGCATCATCCGCACCGTCTGGGTGAGCCGCTCGACCGGCAAGGGCCTCTGGCTGGGCAAGGTGGAGTGCCCGGTATCGCTGCCTTACTGGGTGAGCCGCTACAACCGCCAAACCGGTACGCAAGGCCCGCCGACGTTCAAGCAGCCTGTCGTGGACGCCGTTACCGGGGCAACGCCGACGACGACACTTACCCGCCGCTTCCGCGTTCCGGCCGGGAGCCAATGGGATTACTTTCTGGAGGTTAATGTCTCCGGCGACTATAACGCCGACTTCGAGCGGAATCGCGCCGACGGCCTGCCCGACCCGCAGGAGAACGGCCAGCCTTCGCTGATTTATCGCGGGGCGATAACCGCAGCGGCCGGAGCCGAAAGCCGACCCGAACTCATCGGCCGCAGTGACCAGTGGCGGCCCACCGACGCGATTAATCCTGACACCTCCGGCATCACCACGGCCAAAGAACTGCTCGGTGTTCTGACCGTCACAGCAGAAAAACCCGATTAAACTTCTTTCAAGCCACTCATGGGTTTATGAATCCTTTTGGTTTGAAGCCGCTGAGCCGTCCCGGCTATGAGGACAATCTCTGCATTTCCGACAGAACGCCCGCGACGAACAGCAGGGGTTTTTGACGCTGATTAAATAGTTGCCGAGGGCGAGTAAATCCGACATAATCTGTCTAAGTGTAAGGCAAATGAAACGGATCGTTTTTACGAAGGACCATTTCTATGAAAAACATCACGTTTTTTCCAGTCGTTTGTTTATTATTATCCTGTTTTGGCCGTATGGCTTGGGCGTCGGCGGGGCCTTCGCCGGCGGAATTCACCCAGCGGAGCCGCTGGCTGGCGGCGGCGTTTGAGTCGGTGGAAAAATTTACCGTTCCCGAAAACGGGCTGGTGGTAAAATCCAGTCTTATTCCGGTGCAGCAGGATGCCCGCATCGGGAAAGCCTTTACCATCGGCAAAACCCGCTATTATCGCGGCCTTTTCTGCCATGCCTACAGCGAAATCATGGTTCGCCTGCCCGCTGGGGCCAAAACCTTTGACGCCGTCGTCGGCGTCGATAGCGATGGGGCCGGAACGGTGGTCTTTGTCGTCAAGCGGGGGGATGATGAACTTTACCGCTCGGATATCCTCAAAAAGGGCCAGGAAGGGTCCACCCTCAAAGTTGATCTGGATGGCGCTAAGGAATTTACCCTTATTGTCGAAGATGGCGGAGACGGCGTAAACTTTGATCAGGCCGTCTGGGCCGATGCCAAAGTGACTGGCCAAGATGGACAAACCCTTTGGCTGGGCGACCTTCCTGTCATTGAAGGTCAGTCCGCCGTCAGCTACACCAAGGGTCTGCCTTTTTCCTTTGTATATAACGGCCGGCCTTCCGCCCAACTGCTGGCCGAATGGACAAGCAGGACCGACCGTAAGCAGATCGATGAGAATCGCGAGCAAGTTACGCTTACTTACACCGATCCCGCCACCGGCCTGGAAGTTCGCTGCGAACTGATAACGTACAACGATTTCCCCACCGTCGAATGGACGGTATATTTCAAGAACACCGGCTCCGCCGACACGCCCATCCTGGAAAATATCCAGGCGCTGGATACCACTTTCCAGCGGTACGTCTATAACAGCCATATCGACTGGGGCGAATTTACTCTCCACTACAATAGAGGCGAGTATGGTTCCCGGGAAAGCTTCCAGCCGCTGACCGATGTGTTGTCCGTTGCCGTCAAACTGCAACTGGCGCCCATGGGCGGCCGCGGCACGCAGGTGCAAATGCCGTATTATAATTTGAGCTGGCACAGTGAAGGGATTATCTGCGTGCTCGGCTGGCCGGGACAATGGGCGGCGGAATTCATCCGTCACGACCGGGATTGCCTTACTGTTCGCGGCGGGCAGGAACTGACTCATCTGAAACTTCTGCCCGGCGAGGAAATTCGCACGCCGCTGGTGGTTTTACAGTTTTACCGGGGCCGCTGGCAGCCGGCTCAGAATGTCTGGCGGCGCTGGATGCTGGCGCACAATGTTCCCCGCGTGGACGGTCAACTGCCGCAACCCATCGTCTCCGCTTACGCCGGGCGAATCTACGGTGAAATGGAGAATGCCGATGAACAAAAACTCAAAGATTATATGGACCGCTATATCGAGGTCGGCCTCAAGCCGGATTATTTATGGGTCGATGCGGGTTGGTACACCGATTCACACGAAAAGGGCTGGCCTTACGTGGGCACGTGGGAGGTTGATACGAATCGTTTTCCGGGAGGCTTGCGGCCGCTGAGTGATTACGCCCGCGCGAAAGGCGTTGACTTCCTGCTGTGGTTCGAGCCGGAACGGGTTCATCCCGACACTTGGCTGGACAAGGAACATCCCGAATGGATACTCAAAGGCGGGGAGCGCAACCTGCTGAATCTGGGCGATCCCCAGGCGTGGGACTGGCTGGTGAATCATTTCAGCAATTTTATTGCCGCTGAAGGCGTCGATTACTACCGTCAGGATTTCAATATGGACCCGCTGAGCAACTGGCGAAAAAATGATGCCCCGGACCGGCAGGGCATCACGGAAAATAAACACATTGTGGGCTATCTGGCTTTCTGGGATGAACTGTTGCGCCGTCATCCGGGCCTGCGTATTGATTCCTGTGCTTCCGGCGGACGCCGCAACGACCTGGAAACGCTGCGCCGAGCCGTGCCGCTGTGGCGCACCGACTACGCCCACAACGCCATCGTACAGCAGTGCCAGACCTACGGGATATCTTCCTGGATACCCTATTACGGCAGCGGCCAACTGGCCTGCGAAGGCTCGTATCACGGCACCGGCTGGACGCCGGTGGTGCCGTATGCCTTCTGGAGCAATATTTCGCCCAGTCTGATGTGCGGTTTTGATATCCGAGTGGAAGATATTGACTATCCCCA
>CAZOCV010000285.1:0-3111 GCA_964578395.1 uncultured Pirellulales bacterium | reverse complement strand
TCAGAGTTTCACGATATCATAACTCAAATCAGCGGGATTCAGGATAACGACATGCCCCTGGCCTGTCAACCAGTCGGTTGCTTCGCCGGGGTTGATAATCAGGGTGTTGGCCACGGTGCGAATGTCCTGTTTGTGGGTGTGGCCGTAAACAATCAGGTGGAAATCGCCGCCGCGGGCCACTTCATCGATGGCATGATGGGCATGGGTCATAAACACTTTAAGGCCGGCAATTTCGCCTTTGAAGCAGTAGGGATGAATTTCGCCGCCGAAACTCTGAATCATGCTGTTGAGATAAAGTTTTTCGCCGTCGTTGTTGCCGTAGGTGGCGATAAATTTGGCGTTTTCCACATCGGCAAAGACCTTGGCCGTAAACGGCGAGACAATGTCTCCGCCATGGAGAACATAAGCGACGCCGGCGTCATTGAAAATTTCCACCGCCCGCAGTACATTGCGGTGATGGTCGTGCGTATCGGAAATAATGCCTATTTTCATGGTAAAATCCTTTCCGTTATTAAGGATTTTACGCCGGAAGTTGGCCGGGGGCCATCTTATTTTCTATTAAGTTCATATTACGGAAAGGGTATTTAGCGTTAATGCGGATACCTAAGTCTTGGGTCTTCCACTGGATTCCCGCCTGCGCGGGAATGACAGAAGGGCGCGGGAATGACATATTCTTTTTCGCGACAAAAACTATTTAGCGTTTTAATTGCTTGAGCAGCCAGGCCATATTTCGACCCAGGGTGCGCATGGTATCGAGGCCTTCGGTGTCATTTTTCACCGCGCCCGCCGGACCGCCCACGCCCATATTCCAGTAATTGCTGCCGACGACAATCATCTCGCCGATGAGAAAGAAATGATTGATGGTGTCGAACGCATGCACGGCTCCGGCCCGGCGCACGGCGATGACGGCGGCGCCGACTTTGCGTTGGAGCAGGTTGCCGCCCGCCCGGCAGACGTAACCGGCCCGGTCGATGAGGGCTTTGGTTTCGGCGGTAACGTCGGAAAAATAGACCGGCGAACCGAGCAGGATGCCGTCGGCGGCCAGCATTTTGGCGATGCACTCGTTGATACAGTCATTGTCGATGACGCAGCGGTGTTCGTCGGGGTGGTCTTTGCACCAGCCGCAGGCGGTGCAGCCGCGCAGGGCCTGACCGGCCAACTGCACCAGTTCGGTGTCAAATCCTTCGGTTTTAAGTTCATTTAAGGCGGTATGGAGTAATATGGCCGTGTTGCCGTCTTTGCGTCCGCTGCCGTTGATGGCTAAAATTCGCATGGTATATCTTCCTATTAATATATTACGACCCTAAAGGCGTTAGCCGGTATTGTAACAAAGGGAGAGGCGTTTGTGAAGAGCAACCCGCCCCGGAGGCAGGGAGGGTATCGTTGAATTTAATAGGGGAGCTAAGCTGCTCAGCGTTCGATGGGAATGGTTATTTCGTGTTTTTTATGGGGCGTGAGTGTTTTGGTCGCCAGCGGGTCGGCTGCGGCCCAACCGCCCAGATGCACCACCACGTTGGCGCAGGAAGAATCCGCCAGCGGCTCGACGCGCAAATGGGCCGTCTTGCCGTTGTCGCTGATGCGCAACTCCATCGTCAGCGGTCCGAAGGGCGTCACCAAACCGTTGAGTTTGGTCGTCATGCCGGCTTGAGTCCACTTTACCGGCAAGCCCTCCAGCAGATGCAATTCATCATTTCGGTCAAAGGCCAGCACGTGTCCCGTCAGGCGCAGAAATTCGGCGCTGGCGGACACATGCGGAATATCCCCGTTCAAGCCTTCGTTGGTTTTATAAACGTAATCCCGGAGAATCGGGAGTTCTTCCTGAAAGTTGTACGCCGGCGAGCAGAGATTGGCAAAGGCCAGCAGCAGTTCGGAAGCCTTCCGGCCCTCGCCCAGCCACAGCCACGCATGGCCGTAAAACGAACCACATTGACTCCAGAGTTCCTGCCAGCCGGTGGCATTGGGGATTCCCTGAATTTCGTGAGCTTCGAGCATTTTCATGGTGCTTAGCATCAGGGGGTCATCCGGGGCAAAGATGCGCCCGGGATACACCGATTGACAGAAAGACCATTGCCCGCGCGCACAAAAGGCTTTTTGGGCTTGCGGTCCCACGAGCACGGGAATATAGCGATGGCCAAACTCGTCAATCTGGGCGTCGCGTTCGGCGGCCTTTTGAAACGTGATGAGGAAATCCTCATATTCTTTTTGCCAGTCATCCGCCTGCTGTGTTTTACCCAGCCATTGAGCCGCTTCGACGGCGGCTTTGAGTCCGCTGAGATTCCACACGACATTGGTATATTCCGCCGTAACCCCGATGCCGCCATCTCCAAACCCTTCGGGCATCAAATGGTAATTGATAGCCTGGGGATTGCCCTGTCCGGCCTTTTCGCGCAGGTTCTTTATGGCGGCGACCGCTTTTTCGATATGATTCCAACGCTCCAGCAGCCAGGGCTTGTCGCGCAGCAGGCGGGCATGCCGGGTAACGGCGACGATGGCAATGCCGGTTTCTTTCCAGTGCGTGTCGCCGGTTACTTTGGTATGCTGGATGCGGCCGTCGGGCGACTGCAGCGTCAGCATATAATCCACATAGCCGTTTACCGCCTGGGCCTGGCCCAGCATGGCGAGGGCTTCCTTTACGAAGGAGCCGTCGAGAACCCAGTAGTCTTTGTAACACGTCGGGCCAAAGAGAAACACCGGATAACCATCTCGTGTCACCAGCATCTGGAACAGATCGCGGATGCACGCCTCCACCAGCGTCTGTATTTTTTTGTCGGGCGCCTGGATGACGTCATAGGGCAGGTTGATGCGATGGGTCCAATAGTCGATGGCCGCCGTACGCAATTGATTCGCCTGGTCCCAGGAAACAGGCTCCTCCGCGGGATATCCGCTGCGATTGACGGCCACAACGAGGTTTTTTTCTTCGCCCGGATGGAGCTTGATGGTCTGTAATTCGGCCCAGCTTTCATCTTCGTCCAGTCTCCGCAGCGAGGCAATTTCCAATGAGGGAGTGACGGTATCGCCGGCTTGGAGTTGTAAAAATTTCTGGGATTTATCCCAGCGAATATCAGGACCCTGCAATTCTATTTGCGGCGTTAACGTCGCCGCCGTCTGGCC
>CAZOCV010000284.1:0-3144 GCA_964578395.1 uncultured Pirellulales bacterium | reverse complement strand
GAAGGGGCCACCGAGCAGGCGGCCGGTCTGGAAGAGACCAGTTCCAGCCTGGAAGAAATGTCCACCATGACCAAACAAAACGCCGATAACGCCGCGCAGGCCAATAACCTCTCCGCCCAGGCCGCCAATGCCGCTCAGGCCGGCAACGAGGCTATGGAGCGGATGAATACGGCCATTGAAGATATCAGCCGCAGCGCCGGCGAGACGGCCAAGATTCTCAAAGTGATTGATGAAATCGCCTTCCAGACCAATCTGCTGGCCCTGAACGCCGCCGTCGAGGCCGCCCGCGCCGGTGAGGCCGGTAAAGGCTTTGCTGTTGTGGCCGAAGAGGTGCGCAATCTGGCCCAGCGCAGTGCGGAAGCCGCCCGTAACACGGCGACCCTTATCGAAGGATCCGTGGCCAATGCCAAGAACGGCGTGGATATCGCCGGTGAAGTGGCTAAATCCCTCAGTGAAATCACGGATGCTTCGCGCAAGGTGAATGAGTTGGTATCGGAAATTGCCGCGGCCAGTCAGGAACAGGCCCAGGGCGTTTCCCAGGTAAATACCGCCGTCAGCCAGATGGACAAGGTAACGCAGCAGAACGCCGCCAACGCCGAAGAGTCGGCCGGCGCGTCGGAAGAACTCAGCTCCCAGGCCCAGCAAATGAAATCCATGGTCAATGAACTGGTGGCGCTGGTTGCCGGTTCTTCGAGCCAGGCAACGGCGACCAGGTCGGAACCTTCATCCGGCCTGACGGATCATGTTTATCATGCCATTGCCTCGACCAAAAAAACGTCCGGCGCTAAATCTTCCGCCGCGAGGGAAAATGAATTTTCTCTTGATGACAGTCGCGCCTGAAAAAGGCATTATTAGCGGTCAAAACCAATAGCCGCGATGTGTTAAAAACCGGAGCTATACACGGCTCCGGTTTTTTTATGCTTTTTTTCGCACAACCGCCGATTTTCAAAGATGTTATGTTGACCCGTCTCTGTGGGGAATATGCTGCTTGTCTTTAGGCGATGTCGGTCCTACAATGAAGCAAACGTAGTCAGGGGCAATGTGATGAATCAACAAGAATTGTTGAATGCACTGGAAATGATGATTGACGATGCCCGCGCGGGCATCCTCGCCACCACCGACGCCGAAGGGCGCAGCCACCTTCGCTGGATGACGCCCATCGTTCTCCGCTGGCGGCCGGGAGTGCTTTTTGCCTTTACGGTGCCGGGGGCGCGTAAGCTTTCGCACCTTGACGTACATCCTGAAGTCGAATGGATGCTGCAAAATCGCGCTCTTACCGAAGTCATTAACCTTCAGGGGGTTATGAACGTCATCGACAACCCCGCGCTGAAGGCCGAAATTCTTGAATCCGCTCAGCATCGTTTCAGCAGTTTCTGGAAAGCCAACGTCGGCGCTTCTGAATTCGTGGTGCTGGAAACTATTTTGCATCGGGCCATACTCTACTATCCGATGCGCGGCGTGCGGGAGACGGTGGAACTGTTATGATCAAAGGTCCCGCCGATATCGCCTCGTTCGACGCCGCCTGGCTCCAGGGCCTCCTTGAACAGATGCTGCTGATTCGCCGTTTCGAGGAACAGGCCGCTCAGCTTTACGGCCTGCGAAAAATCGGGGGCTTTTGTCACCTTTATATCGGCCAGGAGGCGGTCGCCGTCGGGGCGGTCTCGGCGGTTGATTTGAAAAAGGATTACATCCTCACCGCTTACCGCGATCACGGCCACGCTCTGGCGGTCGGCATGGACCCCGGCGCGGTGATGGCCGAGTTGATGGGAAAAATCACCGGTTGTTCCCGCGGTAAAGGCGGCTCGATGCACCTGTTCGACGTCGAAAAACATTTTCTTGGCGGTCACGGCATCGTCGGGGCGCATATCCCTCTGGCCGCCGGAGTGGCTTTGAAAATAAAATACCGCAGCGAGGACGGCGTGGTGTTGTGCTTTTTCGGCGATGGGGCCATTCATCAGGGCAGCTTCCATGAAACTCTGAATATGGCCCGCATCTGGAACCTGCCCGTGGTGTATATTTGTGAGAATAACCAGTATGGCATGGGCACGGATTTTCGGCGGGTGTCGGCCGTGACGGATTTTTCGCGTTTGGCCGGTTCCTATGACATGCCCGGCGAACAGGTGGACGGCATGGACGTTTTAGCCGTTCACGAAGCGATAAAACAATTTGCCCAGCAGGCCCGCAACGGCACACCCGGCCTTCTTGAAGCCGTCACCTATCGTTACATGGGCCACTCCATGAGCGACCCCGCCGCCTATCGCACTAAAGAGGAACTCAACCAGTATAAACAGCAGGACCCGATTCTCTTATTAAAGTCCCGTATGCTCGACGCCGGCAAAATCGACAATGATGCTTTCGACCAATTGGACAAAAACACCAAAGAGCGCGTCAAACAAGCCGTCCAGTTTGCCCAGGACAGCGAGGAACCTGCCCTCGAAACGTTGTATGAAGATGTACTTGTGGACTAGGAAAATTAAAGATTAAAAATCAAAATGCAAAATGACAAATTAAAAGGAAAGTGTATTTAAATTCGTGATGATTCGTGTTAATTCGTGGCTAAAAGTCTTCGCACTCAAGATAGGACCAATCCATGTCGATCATAACCTACCGTGATGCTGTCCGCAAAGCCCTTGACGAGGAATTGGCCCGCGATGACGCCGTATTGCTCATAGGTGAGGAAGTCGCCCAGTATAACGGCGCGTACAAATGCAGCCGCGGCCTGCTCGATAAATATGGCCCGCAGCGCATCATCGACACACCCATCACCGAGGAAAGCTTCACCGGCATCGGCATCGGCGCTGCGATGGCCGGCCTGCGTCCCGTGGTCGAGTGGATGACCTTCAACTTCGCCTTTCAGGCCTTCGACCAGATTATCAATAACGCCGCCAAAATGCGTTACATGTCCGGCGGCCAGTTCAAGCTGCCCATCGTCTTTCGCGGCCCCAACGGCCCGGCCGAATGGCTCGCCGCCCAGCATTCCCACGCCTGCGCTGCGTTCTACGGCCACATTCCCGGCCTCAAGGTCGTCTCGCCCGCCACACCCGCCGATGCCAAGGGCCTCTTAAAAACCGCCATCCGCGATGACAATCCTGTGATTGTCTTTGAAAGTGAACTCATGTATGGCCTTAAAGGCGATGTCCCCGA
>CAZOCV010000283.1:0-3153 GCA_964578395.1 uncultured Pirellulales bacterium | reverse complement strand
GCGCATTTTGGCCCGTCGAGGCGGTGCGGCTGGCAGAGGCCGGCCAGATGCGCACCTATAAGCTGGCGCGTATCGCGGTCCCTCTGGCGCGATACAATCCGGTTACAGGTGAAGTGCAACTGCTGGAGGATATTGAAATTGCGCTGACGTATGGTTCGGAGCTGCTCGCAGCGCCGGCGGGGGAAGCCGCCGCAATTGCAAACGGGCGGCGTGATTCTATCGGCCGGGAGATGGTGGCGCCTCTGGCGGCGAATTTTGATACGATGGCGGACCGGTATGAATCTCCGTCAATGGCAGTCAATGATGAGGGAGCGGCTGCGGCGGCGGATCCGCTTATCGGCTACACGATTATCACAACGAATTATATTGTCAACAACAGCACGACGTTGGCCAATTTTGTGGCGCATAAGCAATTACTGTATTACGATGTGCAGGTGATTACGGAGACTCAATTCGGGGGCGGGACGGGTGATACGGCCGCGGAAAATGTTCGCAACTGGCTGAAGAATCATTACCTCACGGACAACATTAAATATGTGCTGCTGATCGGCAATCCGAACCCGACTTCGGGCGATATTCCCATGAAAATGACCTGGCCGCGTTACGATGAGGTAGATGCTCGCGATGCGCCGACCGATTTATATTTTTCCGAACTCACCGGTGACTGGGATCTGGACAACGATGGCATCTACGGTGAACCGGTTGACGTCGGCACCAGCGGCGCCAGCTCTCTGAACGAAGTTATTGTCGGCCGTATTCCCTATTACGGCTCGCTGACGGACTTGAATTCTATATTGCAGAAAACGATTAACTACGAACGTCAGGCCGGCGCCGCCATTGATTGGCGCACCAACTGCCTGCTGCCCATGGAGCCGTCAGACGATAGCACGCCCGGCTACCATCTGGGCGAAGCGATTAAAAATAGTTTTCTGATGCCGAATGGATGGAATTATTGCCGGATATATGAAGAAACTTACGGCCTGAATCCGGCGCCGGAAATTACGCCTTGCAATGAAACAAACGTTCGTAATGCCTGGAGCACGACGCCTTATTACGGAATGGTGATATGGTGGACGCATGGCAGTTCCACGGGCGCTTCAGATGTTTTTTCGACGAGTTCTGTACCTTATTTGAATAATAATTATCCCTCTATTACATTTCAGGTATCATGCACGAATGCATATCCTGAGGCCACCAACAATCTGGCATATTCGATTCTCAGAAACGGCGGTATCGCCACCAATGCTGCCACGCGCGTGTCGTGGTATTCGCCCGGCCAAACAAGTTTTAATAATACGACGTCAAACAGCGGCATGAGTTATGAATACGCCGAACGCATCGTAAACAATCAAATGGCCGCCGGCGAGGCTCTGGCCGATTTAAAGTATGATTTATGGGCATCCCGTTCGTGGTGTAACTTCCTGGTGTTCAACTTGTACGGTGATCCTTCGGTATCCCTGGAGCCAACATATTATTTCCCCACCATTACCCCGCCGTCAGGGGAATACTATCCCAGCGTTACCGCCGAAGCATCCTTCCCCGATCCCGCCTGGACCATGTATTACACCACCGACGGCAGTGATCCTGATGAAAGCGATCCCATCTATGCCGGGCCAATGACCTTTACCGAAGATACTACTTTCAAAGTCAGAGCTTATGGCGGGGAAGTTTCCGCCATTCGGCTCGATATGCTTGACAGCAGCTATTCCGATCCGCAATACATTGCATCCGGTTTTACCGGCTGGGTTCCGCGCAACTATTCGAGCATAACCGTCAACGGTGTTACAGTGACACGCACAGTGTCATCATCATCCGATTATTATCGCACGATACCCGACGGCACGCCTGGCAAAGCGTTATACCAGGATAGTTATTATGGTTATGGCACCGCCGGTCTGGACCTTACGGTGACAGGCCTTGAACCTTCGTCGTCGTATGAAGTGTCGTTTTACTGTTTTGACTACGATGTCAGCGATGGGGATCATATCGAGGTTGACTGGTACGGCAACAGCGCCTATTTGTTCACGGCCGTGTACGATGAAGATGTTTTACCCGCCTCAATAGATGACTATAAATGGACGGCGGTGGTTCAGGCGGATACGAACGGCCAAATCTTTTTCGACAGTGTCCGGGGTGCCGGTTGTGACAGCACCACTTACTGGGCCAGTATCGCCGCCATGGAAATTATTTCTCTGGATGTTCCTTTTGAAATTGAGCAAAGCGCCATCGCTACGGCTGAATATACGGTTACGCCGGATTCCGAAATCGAACCGACGATTACTCCGGCGGGCGGAAGTTTTTATCTTACGGTGGATGTGAGCGCATCCTTTCCCAAGCCCGGTTGGATCATTCACTATACCACGAATGGCGCAACACCGACTCTGAGCGATCCGGTATATACGGGGCCGGTGACGCTGACGCAGTCCTGCCCCTTCAAGGCCCGCGCTTTTGAAGATGGCGGTTTCGGCTACAGTGCCGTGGCAACGAAAGTCTTTACCATCATTCCCGATGAAATCTTCGTCGATGATGATGCTCCCAATGATCCCGGCGCGGGCGATCCGACGGTCAGCGACCCGCTGGAAGATGGTTCATCGGCGCATCCCTTTGACGCCGTTCAGGAAGCGGTGAATTTGGCGGTATCCGGCGTGACGGTAACGGTATTGCCGGGAACCTATACGGGAACTGGTAATCGCAATATAGATTTTAACGGCAAGAATATCATCTTGCGCAGCACAGAGCCGACGAATCCGCAGGTGGTTGCCGCCACGGTGATTGACTGCGAAAACCTCGGTCGCGGCCTCCTTTTGGATAATGCTGAAACCAGCGCTACCCAGGTGCAGGGCCTGACCATTACCAACGGCTACACCTCCAGCGGCGGCGGCGGGATTTATTGTGTTAATTCTTCACCGCTGATAGAGAACTGTCGCGTGGTGAACTGTTTGGCCGGCACACACGGCGGCGGCCTGTTCCTGGACAATGGCGCAGCAACCCTGCGGCATAATGTGGTTCGCGGGTGTCATGCCACCTATGGCGGCGGCATCTATGCGAAAAATAACGCGCAGCCTACGCTGGAGCATTGCGTGCTGGCGGACAATACGGCCGGATCGGGCGGTGCGGTGTGCGCGGTATCGGCCACGATGACCTTCGAGCAGG
>CAZOCV010000282.1:0-3179 GCA_964578395.1 uncultured Pirellulales bacterium | reverse complement strand
TCCACGCCCAGCCATATCCATTTCCCGCCACTATCGTCGCCACCAAATTAAAATTCGGCCGAGCCGGTGGTGGCGGTGCTATTGGCTTTGGTGGTTCCACGGGTTTTGGATTTTCTATCGGTTTAGCTATTGGTGGTCTAGGTGTCGGATTGATCGGCGTCACAGGTTTGGGCGGTGGCGGAGGTGGCGGCGGAGGCGTCAGCCATTTTGCCGTAAACGCTTTAGCTTCAACGATTAATGGAGAATCGACCTTTGCCAGAGCTGCGTCCTCGTCGCCGCCCTTTTTTACCCGTTCCTGCAAAGATGCCCCGCGAGGCACAAAAGCCCCCAAAGCACTGGCCAACGCCAGTAATAAAACCAAAGCGGCAATAACCGCCAAGGCCACATCGACACACCAAAGGCGTCGAAGCTGCTGCGGCGTTTTGATGTCTATCTTAAGTTCCATATTAACAATGAGTTACAATAAATACCGGGCTATGCCTGCTGCGATTTTCGCTGACAATTCCAAACCTTGCCTCTACCGTTTAGACACACTTTGGGCGAAACGGTTCCCGCAAACCTATCTGCTTATTTATCGGCAGCTTAGCTCGCAAGGCTGTAATTATCGGACGATTGCCGATTGCTAAATCATAAGCCATCCATGGCTCCTGAAATATGTATCTGAATCCCCTTAATTGGGTTGGTATTGGGGTGATTTTTCTACATTGGGACATGGGGTTCGCCAGTATTTCAGGCCGCCCTCCCAATGATTGATTTTTTCAAAGTACTCCGCACACTGGGCGTCAAAATTGGGACTGTTTTCGTGGTCATGGCACTTTTCACAGGTCGTGAATTGCACTTTATACGGCGCCTCCGGCGTGTCGCAGTGATTTTTTCCGGGGCCGTGGCACATTTCGCAGCCCACATCGGCCAATTCGGGCGTTTTTTCCATCGATTGATACCCCCCCTCGTACTCCATGCCGACAACGTGACAAACCATACATTCAGGATCATACTGGCGATTTACGCCTTCCAGCGTCTCGACGGCCTGAGCATGTTTAAATTCGCTCCACCGCTCATATATGTCCTCATGATCATGACATTGAATTCCGCACGTTTTGTTGCCGACAAAAGCATTGCCGTCTTCCAGGGCCAGACGCGGATTTGACTGGGGATTATTTATCATATCCTCAGCTTGCAGTTGGTATTGATAATCTTCCAGCAGATTCACCACGACCGGATCCTGAGGAAACTGATCCTCCACGGGCACGCGATGGAAAGTAATTTTTTCGGGGCCATCGTTTTCGGGAAACTGCACATCCAGACGCAGCATATACTTGCCCATTTTGCCCGAGGTCAGCATCATGGGACGCTGTTGGGGCGTTTTTTCGTTAAACCATTCCGGCTCATCCGCCGTACCCACCGCCACCACTACATCCAGCCCTTTGATTTTGCTGAGTTTGGCGACAAGGTCTGGGTTGGCCGCCGAAAGCGTAACGATGACCAGTTTGCGCTGGCCATCTTCTTCCTTGCCAAAATTGCTGATGGCCGCTTCGATGGCTGCCAAAGGCGGTTCCAGAGCCATGCCGGCGGCGATTCCGGTTTCTTCCGGCTGCGTTATGCTCAACACAACCGCATCCAGCGTCCGGCCATTCACACACAATTTTTTCTGCACCACATCGACCGTCCGATACGATTGACGAGTGGATTCCTTCATATTGGTCGCTACCAGCGGCGGACGATCTTCGGTTTTGAGGTCCAATGCGTTCCGGGCCACATCCATTTCATAAGGTGTAAGCCCGGCGGCATCATAGCCTAAATGCTTCAGGCTGTATAAAAACGCTTCCAGTTTTAATTGCTGCTGACGGCCCTGTTTAGCTAAAACCGGCCCCGCTTCGACCAAAAGCCGGCGGCTGGTATCAACCGCCCGGAGCAAATGCGTCCTGCGGTCGATGCCGCCCAGTTGCATGTCGGAACAGCCGCACGGCTCCATTCGCCCCATCCAGTTGCCGGTTATGAAAATAACAAAAGCATCCTCCGGCGGAGCTGGCGCCGCCCCGACAGGACGCGGCTGTGCTTTGTCCAGTTCAATTTCAGGTTTGGCCGCCGTACCCGCACCAATAAGCACCGCCAGCACCAAACCCAGCATCAGAATATTAAATACCATAGCGACGGAATTACGCTTAAGGCGACGAATGATGCTTCCTTTGTGCGATTTTTTTACCACGTCACGAATATCCCATCATTTTTTGGCGGCGTAACTTAAGCCGCCTTTGTTGAATCCGGATTGTGAATTCAATCGCAGGCGCATTTGCGCATCCGACGCCATTACCCCTCATCTGTAAAATTTATTAATACTTCACCCGGCCATAGACCGGGACGATGATGTTCTTCTGGTAAGGATTATTGAGGGTAAAGATGATGCGGTCGCGGAGAATTCTGGTCTGATTGTCGTCCCCCACGGAAAATTCCACGGTGACGGTATAGCTATCCTTTTTGGCCTCCTTGGAAACAATTTTCGCCAGGCCTTTTTCCGCGACGACCTCGGCGACTTCAACCGCGTCGCCGAATTCAGATACAATGGTAATCGTGCCCTGCGAGGGGGCTTTGGTCGTCATGTCGCGGAAAAAAATCGTGGCGGGCTGGGCCTGAAACGGCAGCTTCGCCGAATAGCGGGCGTTGGCCCGCTTCGTCACCGGGTGATCCAGGAAAAACGTAAACGCACCCATGGACAAATCGCCCAATTTTTCCATCACCGGCGTAACTTTAATTTCGTGTCGCGTACTCGAAGCTTCCGGATCGAATTCCATCGCAAAGGCATCGCCGGCAACCGTCGCCCGCGTAACCTTGAAGGGCCTGTCATCGGAACTTTGGATGACAATGGTTTGCACAGCTTCGCCACCGGCCTTCAGCGGCACCGTTATCTCTTCAGGAGTTACACTTATATGCCTTTTAACCTCCGCTTTAACGACCAGCCGCAATTCCCCTTTGGCCGGAGCTTTGGGTTTAACCGTACAGTATTTACTGGAGGAACCGGGAGTTTCGCCGGAGCTGTAAACCACCGTCATCTTGGCGGTTTCTCCCGAATTAAGAGTATATTTCTCTAATGAAGGCACCGTGCAGCCACAACTGCAATGGATACTTTTATCGATTTCCAGTATGCCTTTGCCGGTATTTTTCAGCATAAATTCGCCGGTATT
>CAZOCV010000281.1:0-3180 GCA_964578395.1 uncultured Pirellulales bacterium | reverse complement strand
ACATCGTGGGTATCCACCTCTTCCAACTGGGCGACATAGTCCAAAACCGCCCCCAGTTGCTCCGTGAAAAGGTGAATCTCCTCCTCGCTACACTTCAGCCGCGCCAGCTTCGCCACATGGCGGACGTCACTCTCACTCAATCTTTCGGCCATAGCCTGCTCTCCATGATTCCATCAACATCAAAAACAGCCGTAGAATAGTTCCACCTCAGTCCAAATACCAGATAAAACAAGGCCGCAAAGCGTAACTTGATAATTTACAAAGAATTACAACGATGGCCGTATTCTCGCCCGCAGGCTTATAATATGAACCATACTGAAAAAGGGCCTAATCAGCGTTTTTTTTAGGTTTGAAAAGGCTGATAAACATTCCCGCTGTCAGCAGGATAAATCCCAACACCACAAATCGCCAATGGGCCAGTGGTTTAGAGGCCAGATAGCTTTTAGCCAGGATAGCGGCCAAAGGTATTACACCCACCAAAAGATCTTTAGCCCGCAGCCAAAAGCTTCCGATAATAATGCCCGTTCCAACAATGACCGCGATGTAGGGGAACGAAAAGTTAGCCGGCAGATAATCATAGATCCCCACGGCCAGCAGTATGGCACCGATATATAACCATGTTTTATTCCAACCTTTGAATATTAAACTGATTATCAATGTTCCCAATCCCAGTACACCCGCCATGACCCCGATCTGCGAAACCTGCATACCTTTAGCCAGCGTTACCTGTTGCACTTTGCCGGCTTCAACATACGCGGGCCACTGAGTAACGCTAAGCATCAATAAGATTACCCCAATCCAGCACGCATATGGTTTTTGCTTGAGTAAACCATAAACCCACAAAAACACCATCAGCGTGAATCCGCAGAAAAAGTAATGCAATTGATATGGGCGTTCCGGCGAATATCCCCACGTCAACACGGCGCCTAAGCCATAAAGAGCCGGTATTATCCACGTTCCCTTTTGTTTTCGTTGATGCCGCCAGCTTAGTAATGCGCCTATCCACATCAGCGCTGCCGGCGGATACACTAGATATCCAATGCCTAATCGACCGGTCTCCACGACAGATGCCTGATGAACGGCCCATAACATCCACCCCAGTGGTAAACATGCAACCACGATATCCCCTGCGGCGGTTGATTTTCCCGACCGCCAAAGGGCTTCCAGCAGCAATAAACAAATCAGGGCCAGCGCCGGCGTATAATCACCCAGGCATCTTTCCAGGGTAAATGTAAACGACATCGAATATTGATGGACACTCGAACCCGCCAGCACCATGATAACAAACACAAACGTCATCAGCGGCGTATGCAAAAAGTTTGGCGGCCATGTAGCCTTGTTATCTTCGGCATTTTTTACGCGCAAAGATGTCAGTGCCGTCAGTCCTGCGCCTGCCAACAGCGCCAGCCACATCCATAACCATAACGTCCGACGTGCAGTTTCTTGCGATGGGGCTTCCGCCAGCAGTTTTCCCAGCCCCGCCGGCGCCAGATAATTCACCGCCACCATCACCATCAGTCCCGCCATCGGCCATGCACCCAGCGGAATTCGAACGACTTGCCGCAGCAATCCCAGTTTCGCCGCTCCCAGCGCAATGCCCAACAAACCCAGATACACACTGCCTCGCACGTCCGTATCCGCCAACGCCCCCTGTGCAATGGCTGTTCCCACCAAAAACAGGGCGATAATCAACAATAGTGACACGGCATCATCGGTGACTTTCCGGCGTACAATCACAATGAGTGCCAGCAGCAACGCTGCTTCATATCCATGCAGCGTAAAAAAGCACGGCAGACCATCCCGTAAGGTGTTGCCCGCCGACAAAATCGGCCCCATAACTTTTAAAATGCCATACGCTACGCATACCGCACTCAGACCATAGAAAATGCATGCTCCCCGCACTTGTAAAAAACGCCCCAAATCCCGCAAATCCGTTGCCACGGTGCGTTTTGCCGGTCGATTTAAATTCGGCGGAATAATCGGTAAAGGTGGAATCGGCGCTTGTTCCGACGGTTGTTCGTTATTTTCCATATCTCGTCGATATCCTTTTAAATGGTTATTCGTGAATGTATGGCCTATTGACTATCCCATCCGCCCGGCGGGTCTTCTAAACTTGCCCAGGCCCAGTGCAGGTTCCCTGCCGGGCCTAACGTACCCACACCGTTGTTGAGTCCCCGGCGCAACTGGTTCTCCATACTAATTCTGTCCACATGTCCATCCAGAAACGCTACATTGCTCTCCCCTTCATCCAATGCTTTTTTTGTGGTGGCGTGATAAGTCGCAAAACAACCATCCAGATTGGAACTGGGCGTAATAAACAAAACGGTATCATCCAGCGCCGTTGTGCTCAATGCGCCTTTATATGTCGAACGTTTCTTAAGATAGCTCCCGTAACCGCGAACTTCAGGGATGCTCCAGGCATTCTCCTCCGCGAAAAAGAAAACCGTATTTGCTTTCCGCACCTGACTGAGCCGTTCTATGCTTCCCGGCCGTGTACCACCCAGGTATCCATTGATGCTGTAACTGTTTTGAGGATCAATATCAAGTTTGCGGGGATGAAGAGGATTTTTGCATCCGCGCTCTGCGCCATATTGCCGAAACGTCGGGCACGGTCCGACAGACGTATCGATAATCTCGCGCCAAAACGTCCCCTGGTACGCTTTATTCGTCTGTATGATTTCGCTATCAGGCGCCATTTCCCGATCATGCCAGCGACAGCCCTGTGGATGCGTTGCATTATATGACTCCGCGGTATAGAGCCATTCCTCCGGATTTGGAAAAAACTCATCATTGCTACTCAGGTAAGTTAGCCCGATATGACCGTATTGTCGCAGATTCGACATACATACCACCGCTGTCGCCCGACTGCGTGATTTACCTAAGCTTGGCAGCAAGAACGTTACCAGGATAAATATAATCGTGATAACAACAAGTAGTTCGATCAAGGTGAAACCGCAATGAACTCGCATATTTGCTTTTCGCTCAGCCACGTCATGCTCCTGGCTTTTTTAATCGAGATGAATTTACCCGCCCATTTTAACCATTTCCCCATGTTTTGCAAGCAACTACTATTAGTATGGAAAGGTTTAAAAGACGATTCGACGGATTATCCGTCACTCATCCCCGCATCCGGCCGGCCGTCGTGGTTGTCGTAGGCATCGACCGCGTGTTCCAGCTTTA
>CAZOCV010000280.1:0-3315 GCA_964578395.1 uncultured Pirellulales bacterium | reverse complement strand
GCGGCCGGTGCGAGAGACGGATCGTCGAGGTCGAGGCGGTAGAGGATCTGGTTGTAGTCGTAGCGGGGTGTGGCTTCGGGTCGGTCAGCAAACATCCGGGAATAAGTACCTTCAAAAATCAGGATGGGCGAATCCTCGGCGGTGAATTCCGGGTGCAGGCGAGGGTTATAAAAGGTGTAATTGTCGTGGGTAAGGACCTTTACGGCCGGACCCCATGGCCCGGCGGGTGCATCCGCTTCAGCGTACCACACCTCACCAAAGGCCGAAGGGCTGCCGAAATACTGCATGAACACCGTCACCCAGCGTTTTCTCCAGGGATTAAAGGCCATCGATCCGCTATGCGGCTTAATGGCATTCCCGTCGGCTGAAGGAATGGTTTCCTGCGACTTGATAACTTCCCAGGTGGATTTATCCCGCCAGGCTTCGAAGGTCGCCGGGCAGCGAAACGCAGGCAGAGGATTGCCAAACATCAGCCACCGCTTGCCCTCGCCATCGGTCCAGAAGATGGGGTGGCCATCGGGCATAAGCGGCCTTTCGGGGCTTTGCTGTGATTTGACCCACTCCACCGTCAGCCGCTCGAACTGAGCTTTGTCATCATTCCAGACACACAAACCCCACTCATAGGCTTCCATCGGCGGCTTGACTTTCATATAGGATCCGACCAAATGCTCCCCAGCTTCCTTATCGGGCAGGCTTACATAAGCTGTAATCCATGTTGCTCCTTCGCCGGGAATATCGGCCACACCGCGCGGATTGTCTTTATCATCGGTAATGTAGTCATAAACAAGTTTTAACGGCGGCTCAAATTTAGCCAATGGCTTTATGTCTGTAGTGGCACTGGTGCCGTTGAATATGCCCAGAGGATAGCGAGCCAGCGTCGTATCGCCCCAGAGCCAGAACAGTCGTCCGCGATGCACGGCGTTTTGTACACTGTCGCAGCCGAGGATACCCGATTCTTTCCAGCCCCCCTGTTCGCCCAACAGTTGTGAGTCGGCAAACAAACCGCCACCCGTCAGCCGGCCCAGACGCCGGGCGATGATGGTGCGGGTAACTTCCACTCGCAACGTTGCGCCCGGTTGCAGGAGCAGCCGCACACCGGAAATGCCGAAACCATCTTTGGGAATTTCGTAGCCGTGGCCGATAACAGTGAACCAGGTTTCCCGCCCCATCAGTTCGTACAGGTTGCAGGCGATGACGCCGGCATTGTCGCTGACCAGCCGCACATTATGCGTGGTCCGCAATTCCACCAGCGGCACCGGCCAGCCGGAGCCTTTTTCGACGACCTCGATACGGCAGGGTTTGATTGGGGCCGCATTCTCGCCCCAACACAATGCCGGAAAAATCAGCAAGAAACCGAATAAAACAGAAGTCTTTCTGACAAAAATCATGCCGATTTCTCATTTTGTAATCGTTCACGGCTTATGTTAGCCCACGATGATAATCGTGGGTCGAACGCCCCGTGTGCTCGCAGGCGCCGCGACCATCCGACCCCCGGTTTTCACCGGGGGCTATATCTAACCACCTCCAGGCGGTAAACGTTCATCTCTTATATCCGTGAATGTTTACCTCATTTTTTCATTGATTATGGCGCCAGCCTGCAGGTTTCGGTGGGCCAGTTGTCGCTGCGGAAGGGGCTGGCGGGCAGGCCTTCCTGATTAAACAAATTCGGTTCGGGGGCATTACGATAGGCAAAGCGAACAGCGAGGGGACGCGGCACATCCGCCGATGAGACGACGACGGTGTCGCCGTCAATTACCGCCCGTGCGGGATAAAACACGCGGTCCGCGCCGGCAAGGGTGAATTCCTTGAGGTCGCCGTCGCGGGCAACAAGGCCGGAGCCGGTATGGTTGAAAAAGACGCGGATTTTGTCGACGCACTCGACAATCATGTAATCGTAAAGCGGCCCGGAATAAACGAGGTTTTTCTCGCCATAGGTATTCGCCCGCGCCCACAGGGCCAGCCGCCGGCCCACGTCGAGTTTATTTTTGGGGTGAATGTCATCGATATTATGAACGATATCCGTCGTGACCGCCATACCGGTATTGGGTACGGCCAGCGACAACAGCTGGGCCTCATAAATTTCCGCGATGCCCACGCCGAAATGCCCGGAGTTACGAATGCGTTTATACGGCGGTTCCTCAGGCAGATTCGCCAGAGCGTCCCACCAGACTTGATAGGGATGCGGGGCAACCTGAGTATATAGAAAGGGAAATTCCCCGCGTCCCCAGTCGTCGCGCCAGTTGGCGATCATGGCCGGAAACAGGCTGCGGTATTCATCTCCGCGGCCGAAATTGCTTTCGCCCTGATACCATATCGCGCCGCGAATGCCGTAAGGAATCAGCGGAGCAATCATGCTGTTATAAAGGGACGTTGGCGAATTTTTATGAAAAGCCTCGGGTTTTCCCGGCTTCCAGGGCGGATTTTTCCCTTCTGCCTGGGCCTGAGCGGCTTGTGTTTCCCAGTTTTTGATGTCTTCTTCGTACTGCACCAGTAGTTTAGGCATATTCTGTTCGTGATTTTGCTGGTTTTGCAGAATCGAGGCGAACGTGGGATTGCCGGCAAGCACTTCCTGGCTGGTCCAGGCTTCGGCCACAGTGCCGCCCCAACTAGAGTGGATAAGGCCGATGGGCACATTTTCGCGCCCTGCGAGGGTGTGGCGATGCAGCTCCCGCCCGAAATAATACGCGACGCCGGAAAAATCCTTGGTCACTTCCGGGGTACAAACCTGCCACTGCCCGGTAAAATCATCCTGCTTTGTGCGGGCGACGGTGTGCGGCACGGTTATCATGTGAATACGGGGATAATCGGCCCCGGCAATTTCCGTCTCGGCATTTTCGCACCAGAGCAGGGCCATTTCCATATTGGACTGGCCCGAACACAGCCAGACCTCGCCGACAAGCACATCACTGAGGGTAATTTCATCGCCGGCTTTAATGGAAAGTGTGTATGGCCCGCCGGCCGAAAGCGTCTTTAGATAGACCATCCATTTGCCATCCGCGCCGACGACGCCGGCGGCCGGTTCGCCCAGCGGCCAGGAAGGCATAACCGTGACGTTTTCTCCAGGCGACGCCCAGCCCCAAACGGCGACGCGGTCGTTCTGCTGGAGAACCATATGATCGGTAAATAACGCCGGCAGCCGAAGTTGCGCCGGTAAGACGCCGGTCAGAAGCACTAACAGCAAGAGTGCTTTACGCACGGAAAACAGGTGTGATTTCATACGTTGACTCCGAAAAAAAGTCCATAAATTACCATGTTGTATAAATTATTAACCTGATATAACGATAAAAACAAACATATATTTATCTTCGGCAAGAT
>CAZOCV010000279.1:0-3347 GCA_964578395.1 uncultured Pirellulales bacterium | reverse complement strand
CTACCTGTTTTGAGATGACGGCTCATCTGCGCACCCGTCGCAGTCTTTGTATTATAGTCAATTCCATCCGCACCGCTGGGGAACTGCAAATCCCGGGCCTTAACGTCATCATCATCGGTGGACAATATCGGCCGGATCGCATGGACACCGTCGGCCCGATGGCGTATCAAAATCTGGATAACCTGCGCGGATACAAAGCCTTTTTCGGCTCTGACGGTATAAGCCTGTCGTGTGGCTTAACTTCTGTGGATATTGAAAGCGCGCATATTGTCAACCTCGCTTCCCGTCATGCTCGCCAAAATATCCTGCTGGTGGACAGCAGCAAATTTGACCAGCCGGCGCTGCATAAAATTACTGATTTTAATCTCATATCCACGATCGTTACGGAAAAACAACCTTCCAAGGAATGGTACGAATTCGCCCAGGAAAAAAATATCGATATTATTTATCCTCAATAATCATAGGAGCGGCTCCATGCCAAAATCATTAATAATTTCACCCAGGGAGGCGCGTAAAGCCGCCGCTTTGAATTTTCAGCCCATCGCCGTTAATCAATACCGGAAATCCATCTCGGAGGAACAAAGCCGTTACAGCGCCGCCGACCTTCTACGCATACAGCATGACATGCTCGTTATCCGAACCTTCGAAACCATGCTTAATGAAATCAAGTTGCGCGGCGCCTATCAGGGCGTGCAATACACTCACGCGGGGCCGGCGCATTTGTCCATCGGTCAGGAAGCCGCCGCGGTGGGACAGGCATTTCATCTGGGCGTGGAGGATCATATTTACGGCAGTCATCGCAGTCATGGTGAAATTCTGGCCAAAGGCTTATCGGCGATCAGCAAGCTGGATGATAAAACGCTGATGACCATCATGGAAAATTATTTCGAGGGTCAATGCCTGCGCATCGTGGAAAAAGACGCCACCGGTAATGTCAAAGAACTGGCGATGGATTTTCTCATTTACGGCGCGCTGGCGGAAATTTTCGGACGCGAAACCGGCTTTAACAAAGGCATGGGCGGCTCCATGCACGCATTTTTTCCGCCGCTGGGCATATATCCCAATAACGCGATTGTCGGCGGTTCCGGCGATATTTCCGTGGGTGCGGCCCTGTACAAAAAGATTAATCGCCAGCCGGGTATGGTCATCGCCAATATCGGCGACGCCTCTTCCGCGTGCGGTCCTGTCTGGGAAGGTTTATGCCTGGCGACGATGGACCAGTACAAAACCTTGTGGGAAAAACCGTATCGCGGCGGGTTGCCGCTTATTTTTAATTTTGTAAACAATTTTTACGGCATGGGCGGTCAGCCGCAAGGTGAGACCATGGGATTTGGAATTCTGGCCCGGCTCGGCGCCGGCATTAATCCCGAACAGATGCACGCCGAACGCATTGACGGATTCAATCCTCTGGCCGTTGCAGACGCCATTTTACGCAAAAAACAAATTCTCGAACAGGGCAACGGCCCCGTCCTGCTGGACACGATCACGTATCGTTACAGCGGGCATTCCCCCTCCGATCAAAGCAGCTACCGGGAAAAAACGGAAGTCGATGCCTGGCAGCAGGAAGACCCCCTTATTCGTTTTGCCGAAAGCCTTGTAAACGCCGGCGTCTGCACGCAGGCGGATATTGATATGATCCGGCAAAAAGCCGAAGCCGCGATTTTGAAAGCCTGCCAAAAAGCAACTGATTTATCCATATCTCCGCGCGCGAATCTGAAAACGAATAATTGTTTACTTGATCAAACCATGTTTTCTCAGGAGAAAATAAATTCCCTGGCGCCTCAACGCCAGCCTGAAACCCTTATCGCCAAAGAAGCGAATCCCCGCGTGCAAAATCTCGCCGGCCGCAGCCGCAGCGCGTTCGATGAAAACGGCCAGCGCCTCAAGGATTCTCGCTGTATCGGCGTCCGCGATGCTTTGTTTGAAGCCATTCTGGAAGCATTTTATCGTGATGCCACTCTGATTGCCTATGGCGAGGAAAACCGCGATTGGGGCGGCGCGTTCGCCGTCTATCGCGGCCTGACCGAGGCGCTCCCCTACCACCGTTTGTTTAACTCTCCTATCTCCGAAGGCGCGATCGTCGGGTCCGCCGTAGGTTACGCTCTGGAGGGCGGCCGGGCGCTGGTGGAGCTGATGTACTGCGATTTTCTGGGGCGGGCGGGCGATGAGGTTTTCAATCAACTTTGCAAGTGGCAAGCCATGAGCGGCGGACTGCTAAAAATGCCTGTCGTGTTGCGTGTGTCCGTCGGCAGCAAGTATGGTGCGCAGCACAGCCAGGACTGGACATCCCTCTGCGCCCACATTCCGGGCCTGAAGGTGGTTTTTCCGGCGACACCCTATGACGCCAAAGGTCTTATGGCCTCGGCGCTAACAGGTACGGACCCGGTGGTTTTCTTTGAAAGCCAGCGGCTGTACGGCTATCCGGAAGAATTCCACCCCGGCGGCGTCCCGCAGGAAAGCTACGAAATTCCCATAGGTGAACCAGACATTAAAAAAGAAGGTAAGGATTTGACTATTCTTACTGTCGGGGCCACGCTTTATCGTGCGTTGAGCGCCGCGAAAGAACTCGAATCCAAATACGGCCTAAGCGTCGAAATCATCGACGCCCGCTCGCTTGTTCCCTTTAACTACGAACCGGTCCTCCAATCCGTCGCCAAAACCCGCAATATCGTGCTTGCCTCCGACGCCTGCGAACGCGGCAGCTACCTGCACACTATGGCCTCAACGATAAGCCAACTCGCCTTCGACGAACTCGACGCCCCGCCGGTGGTGGTGGGCGCCCGCAACTGGATTACGCCGCCTGATGAACTCGAAGACGCCTTCTTCCCCTATCCCGGCCATATTCTGGATGCGGTGCATGAATATATCCGCCCCTTGAAAGGCTATCAGCCGCTGGGCGATTTTTCCGCCGCGGAAATCAAACGACGCCATCAATTTGGCGTGTAAATAACCACCATCTCTGTATGCAAAAAGACGGCGGATTACATAATCCGCCGTCATATCATGTCCACGAACGTGTGGCCCATTTACTCACATTATTTATATATCGAGCTTAAGTCCGCTATTTCCGCCGACGCAGCAAACCCAGTCCGCCCAGGCTTAGCAGAATCAACGTCGCCGGTTCGGGAACGCTGGATTCAATCTTGAAGTTATCGAGCGTATTGACGCCGCCTTCGGTCAGGAAAAATCCGGTATAAGCAATGTCCGGCGTCCAACCGGGAATCAGGGCGGGAACGTCAAGATTGGTGAATACCGCATCGCCGTTCACCGTGACGTTCAGCAATCCCGTGGTGGTGTCATACGCCACAACCAGCGGTTGCGCTGTGCCGACATTACTGTAGATGGAA
>CAZOCV010000278.1:0-3360 GCA_964578395.1 uncultured Pirellulales bacterium | reverse complement strand
TGTGACCCACCGAATCGTTTGTCCGTTTCGCGGTGGGTCGAAGACCCACCCTACGACTTTTTCGCGTCATAAACGTAGTTGGCGATACGGAAGAACGCGGGCAAGATGCCCGCGTCACGAATGCGTCACGAAAGGTATATGGCCAAATCGCTCACACAGCACAGCCGCATCGTCAGCCTGATGACGCTCATCAGCCGGGTAACGGGGCTGGCGCGGCAGATGCTGCTGGCGGCGTGGCTGGGACGCGGCTGGCTGCAGGATAGTTTCGTTTTCGCCTTTACCGTTCCCAACCTGTTTCGTAATTTGCTCGGCGAGGGCGCACTGGCGGGTTCGTTTGTGCCGGTCTTCGCGGAAAAACTCACCGGCGACGACAATAGCCCGGCGCGAAAACTGCTGGGCAAGGCCGCCACGGCCCTGACGGCCATTTTGACCCTTTTAACCTTTCTGGGCGTGGTGGGGCTTATCATCGCCGCCGTCTCCGCCCAAACGCCCGCCCGGCGTATCCTGCTGTGGCTGACGGCGCTGATGTTTCCTTATGTCATCGCCGCCTGTTTGTCGGCGCTGCTGGCGGCGGTGCTCAACTGCCGGGAGCGATTTGCCTTGCCGGCCTTCATGCCGGTATTGCTGAATGTGATGCAAATCGCGGCCATCGTATTTATGCTGCGGGGCGGCGAGCGTCTGGCAGGCGGGCCAACGGCGGCCGTATTTATCGTCGCCGTAGTGGTGCTGGCGGCGGGCGCTGGGCAGATCGTACTGCTGGGGCGGGCGGTGAACCGACAGGGATTAAGCTGGCGTTTTCGCCGCGACTGGCGCGACCCCGATATCGGGCGCATCGCCCGCATGATGGGACCGATGCTTATCGCCCTGGGCATCCTGCAATTCGCCACCCTGCTGGACAATACCATTATCGTCGCCCTGACCGGGCCGGAAGGACGCAGCCATTTTACGCTGCTGGGCCGTTCGATAGCATTTCCCTTCGTCGCCGGCGCGATGACGGCGGTGTTTCAGGCGCGGCTGCTGTATCAACTGCCGCTGGGCGTGCTGGGCAATGCCCTGGCGACGGTGGCATTCCCGGCGATGAGCCGTCTGGCGGCCGCGGGCCAGCGGCGCGAACTGGGACAAACCGTCGGCCATGCCCTGGAGCTGGCTCTGGCCCAGGCGATACCGGCGGGCGCAGGATTATTCGTCATGTCGGATTTAATCGTGAGCGTTATTTTTCAGCACGGCCGCTATGACGCCGCCGGCGCTGCGCAGGCCGCACACGTGCTGCGGTTTTACTGTCTGGGGATGCCGGCGTATTTCGCGCATCAGGTGTTGCTGCGAGCGTTTTACAGTCTTCAGGACACGCAAACCCCGCTCAAAACACTGGCGAAATTGCTGCCGCTGGGCATTCTCATGAATCTGACGCTGATTTGGTGGCGGCCGGTGGGCGCGGGCGCTTTTGGTTTATCCACCAGCCTTGTCATCACCCTGAATGTTGTTACGCTCGCCCTGCTGCTCAAGCGGCAACTGGATGGTTTAAGCCTGCGCCGCCTGCGGCGAACCGGCGCAAAAACGCTGTTGGCTTCAGGCGCGATGGCGGCGGTGCTGTTGCTGGGACGAAACTATCTGCCCCTGGAAAACCGTTATCTCCTTACGGCGGTTTTGCTGGTTATGGGCGTCGCGGCCTTTTTGTTGGCGGCCCGCCTGCTGCGTTTACAGGCCGTAGGCGAATTACTGCGGCGCAAGCCGAGACATTGACTTTCGGAAAATGCACGTTAAGATATGTTGATGCTCTGTCGAAATGATGCGTGTAGGGTGGGTCTGTGACCCACCGAATCGTTGGTCCGTGTCGCGGTGGGTCGAAGACCCACCCTACGACCATCGCAGGTTTTCAACAGAGAAATTCGTTAAGCGAATTTTTCGGGAGATTATGGCCATGAATTGCCCGGCATGTCAGGAGCCGATGATGGTGCTGGAACTGGCGCAGGTGGAAATCGACTACTGCGCCGGCTGCGGGGGTGTCTGGCTCGATGGCGGGGAACTGGAATTGTTATTGGGCGACCGCGGTCAGACCCAAACGTTACTAACCGCTTTTCGCCGCGAAGCCGCCTCCGAAAAATCACGCTGCTGCCCGCTGTGCCGCAAAAAAATGACAAAAGTTCGCGCTGGCGCGGATAACAACGCGCCGCTGATTGATGAATGCGTCGGCGGCGAAGGTTTCTGGTTCGACCGGGGCGAACTGGAGGCGGTCATCGAGCGGGGTCGTCTGGATCCCGATCAAAAAGTAATAAAACTGCTGGCGGAGTTGTTCGGCAAATAAAGTGACGCGGGCATCTTGCCCGCGAGTATTCGTGATGCAGGCATCTTGCCCGCGAGTATTCGTGATGCAGGCATCTTGCCCGCGAGAATTCGTGATGCAGGCATCTTGCCCGCGAGAATTCGTGATGCAGGCATCTTGCCCGCGAGAATTCGTGATGCGGGCATCTTGCCCGCGAGTATTCGTGACGTGTCCGCCTTAGGCGGACTGCCCGCGGATTTTATTCGCGTTATAAACGCGGTCGGCGATTCGAGAAATCGCGGGCTGGAAGCCCGCGTCACAGTGTTATAATGGATGTTCATAAATTTGAAGAATAACCTTTTTTGAGGAGTAGTTCCATGATGCCAACACTTATTGTCGTTGGGATACTGGTTTTGGTGGTGCTGTTTTTCATCGGCATTTATAACAGCCTCGTGCGGCTGCGGAACCAGGTCGATAACTCCTGGTCGCAGATTGACGTGCAGCTCAAACGGCGGCATGACCTGATTCCCAACCTGATAGAGACCGCCAAGGGCTACATGCAGCACGAGCGCGGCACGTTCGAAGCCATTACCAACGCCCGCAGCCAGGCGATGAACGCCAAAACCGTCGCCGAATCGTCGCAGGCCGAAGGGGCGCTGGGTGCGGCCCTGAGCAAATTTCTCCTTACCGTAGAAAACTACCCTGACCTGAAAGCCAACCAGAACTTTCTGGCCCTGCAGGAAGAGCTGACCAGCACGGAAAACAAGATTTCCTTCGCCCGGCAAGGGTACAATGACGAAGTGCTGTCTTATAATAACAAGACGGAAATGTTTCCTTCCAACATTGTGGCCGGCATGTTCAGCTTCAAGAAACGCGACTTCTTCGAAATCGAAGCGGCCGCCGAACGCGAAGTGCCCAAGGTCAGTTTTTCGTGATTTGTAGTGACGTGGGCATCCTGCCCGCGACAAAAAAGCCCCTGACGATAGTCAGGGGTAAAGCCCACGATGATAATCGTGGGTCGGACAGGCGCGACATACGAAAAAGAGTAGGGTGGGTCTGTGACCCACCGAATCGCTTGTCCGTTTCGCGGTGGGTCGAAG
>CAZOCV010000277.1:2472-3382 GCA_964578395.1 uncultured Pirellulales bacterium | reverse complement strand
TCCGTTGGCGCGGTACTACCATGAGGGGCTGGGTCGGCCGCTGCGGGTGGAAAATGGCGCAGGCACCTTCACGCTATTGACCGATGACCGGGGCTCGGTCGTGGGTGTGACGGAAGCGGGGACGGGCCAGGTTGCAGAAAAGCTGCATTACAACATGACGGGCTTGTGCAAGGCGTTTACGGGTGGGGATGCGGCGAAGACCCGGCCGGATAACGCCAGTTTTAACCTGGGCCGGTCGGGATATGTACCGTTCGGGTATCTGGGGATGTACCATGATCCGTTCACGGGGTTATATCATACGCACTTTAGGGAATATGACGCCGTGCACGGGCGGTGGCTGTCGGAAGACCCGGCCGGATACGCGGATGGCCTGAACCTCTACCAGGCCTACATGGGCGTCAATGGGACGGACCCGCTGGGGTTGTGGGATGAAGACGGTTTGTTAGATGCTTATATCGAAATGTACGGTGAGGAAGGCTATACCTATTTGATGTATTTATTCTCTCAAGGCGGGGACATCGTTAAAACCGATTATTGGTCTGATGATTATGATGATGAGGGTGCGGGAATAGGATTACCGAAAAATTGGCGGACATGGTGCGGTAAATATGATGATAGTAATGAAACCGCGGCCAAACAGCTACATGCTGCATTGATGAATCGTTACAAGAGCGTTTTAGGCGATTTACTGGTCGTAGGACATAAGGCTGAAGTTAGCGATTATTACGCCGCTGTTGAAGCGGGGTTCATGCCCGGAGCCGAATCAGAGATGGACAGCACCATCGCCTGGCTGGCGTCGGCAGGTACGGGGATGCAAAATTGCATTGAAGATGCCATCCTGGATGCCGCGCTGACGGTGACGGGGATAGGAATAGCGAGCAAAGCTGATGATGCCTTTGATACTTACAAA
>CAZOCV010000277.1:0-2462 GCA_964578395.1 uncultured Pirellulales bacterium | reverse complement strand
ATATGGCAAGAGGGGTGGAAGCGCCAAAGGGATATTTGCGGCATTAAAAAAGTTGCCAAAGGACCGTGTCCAGGCTATTATGAGGCAACTAAAGTCAGCGCGGTCTAAATTACAAGCCTTCAAATTAAAACGTGCCAATCTCGCCCGTGCGAAAAAGTTATGGGAGAAAGGTCGCTTTGGCCCCAATACACTAGGGGCTGCCCAGAGATTGCCGCGAGTAATGCAAACTGGTGGACATACTCTTCGTCAAAGTACTGCAAATGCATTGAATGATTATTTTGGAGTAAATCTACATAAGCGAGAATGGGGTCGTGCGTTTGAAGGATTGAAAGAATATAATGGAATTGCAAACGACGATCATACATGTAAAATATTGGATAATGGTAATGTACAAAACATAGCTGGCCAAATTATTGATAATCTTTTTGATTATCTTGAATAACAGGGAAGGTTTTCGTTGTGGCACAGAAAGATAAAGAATATATAGATGATTATGGAACTTGCGATACAACTCATGTGGATTTGAGAATCTATAGCGACATACTAACCAGTCACGAAATTTCCTGCCGTCTTGGTATAGAACCTGATAAAAAGAGAGACAAAGGATCTGTCAGAAAGAGTGTTCTCGGAAATGTATTTGTTGCTGATAAAACCACTTGGATATTCTCTACAGAAAAAAAAGTAAACTCACGTGATATGCGCCGGCATATGGATTACCTTTTGCAGGCTTTAGCAGATAGTAAAGATGCAATTAGGCAATTACAAAAGGAGCCTGGTATATGTATTGACGTATGGTGTGTTTGGTGGTCTGCTCATGGACATGGAGGACCAACTTTGTCTTGGGATGAGATGCGTGAGTTATCAGAGCTTCAATTGGATTTTTGTTTAGATGTCTATTTTATTGAAGAAACAATGACATGATAAATAGCTGAATTGAGGGTATCTGGTATGCTCTGTAGAAAAATCCTTTGATCAAGTATGGGGAATTAAAGATATCCGATATGTTCATTAGAAAAAATTCTTGATAAGGAAGATACTGGTGTTGTTGGCGGCGCAAGGGTTATCAGCGGTTGTCCACGGCGGTCCTCTTGGGCTTTTGATTTGTCTCGCTAAGTGGCCGCGCCCAACGGATACGGGTGAGTGGCCCAACGCCCGATGCGATCCGGTACAGCTTATGCCGGGCGTATGCGTACGATGGGGCCAATGATACGGAGAAGTTCCGGGCGGATGGGCCGGGGTATAATCTGGGGCGGTCGGGAGGGGGGTAATTTTCGGCTTGTTGGATGAATAAAAGGTATTAATTATGGCACAAATTATTAAAAAGAAGATTGACAAAAATATCCTATATGGCTATATTCAACAACGGTCGTTGAATCGTGTATAAATGAGGGCCGCTCAGTTTTGTAATGGATTCGCCAAAAACTATTATCGTAGCTCTCGGCAATGATGCGGTAAATCCCTGTTTTTGTTTCGTCAATCGTCAGGGACAGGGCCAGGTGCTATCCTCTGATAATCTGGGTAAGATTCTGGTATGGGCTTCCAACCAACGGCCGGAACCGCCTGCGCTGTTGTTTTTGGCCGACGCAAGCAAGCGATTGGATGAGGCCGTAAAAACATTGTTGGAAGGTCTTGAAGATCGGCTGGTTGTGCCTCTGCAGTCGCGCGCGCAGCAGGAAGAGCTTAATATTCCTTTTTCGTTTGACCAAACAGTGGTTGCCGACAGCGTGCGGCATCTAACAGAACATATTGCGGAGGTACACGGCCGCCCTGTGATTGTTCATGTTCAATCTGATGAAATTCATTCGATTTCCCAAGACTTGTTGGGATTGCAAGGAAATCTTGGCTATGTGCGTTTGCTACCGGCACAACCGCATTTAATAAGCACGGAAAATATTGAAGAATATGGGAGGCAGCTAGTCAAACTGGCGGAGTTGAGTTTTGCCTGGGAAGCCAACAATGCGGGAACATCTTTTCATATTGTGAATATTCGCGAGAGATTCAGAGAAATAGCCGCTACTCAAGTCAAAGGGGGCTGCCTGATCAGGCATGGAACCTTGACGATCGGGCCTGACGGACGCGGTTATTTATGCCCAGCCTTTTATCGTGACAGTAGCAAGGATTCGATGTCGCTGGCGGAACTTAAGACGGCTTTATCACAGGCTAGCATAATCGATAGATGCCCCGTATGCTTGCAATCGGAGTGCGCTGGTTGTCTTTATATGGCGTGCACGGAAACTAACGGTGCGGATAAAATCTGCTTAATTTATCAAAAAGAAGCACAAGCCTCCGAGAAGCTTATGTACCGTATTTCCCAATCGGGATATTTGTTTGATTGTTTACGCATGCTTAAAACGGCAGAAGTCAGCCGCCGCTCCATTGACGAAGGCGGTCAGGAGATCGGGTCACGCTTGCAGATGGATCAGATAGAATACCAGGATTTTCTACAAATGTTGCGTGATCTG
>CAZOCV010000276.1:0-3395 GCA_964578395.1 uncultured Pirellulales bacterium | reverse complement strand
GCGTCGAACGCAGCCAGTTCCATCTGGACTGGCCGGACGGCGCCGCCCTGATGGTATCCAATTCGCCCCTCTCCACGCCGGTAGAAATCCCGTATGAAGAACTTACCGCCCTGAAAGGCGCTGCGGGTTATAGCTGCACCAGAGTTATTCAGGAACGTTGGGTAGATTTCTGTGATGGAGGTTCCGGAGAACTTTGTATGGGGTACTGTACCCTTTATTATGATGTATTTGGCTGCCAAACCGCTGAAAGCGGGAGTTGCACCTACAAAATGGTTGTCCGTAAGATGAAAACGCCGTGTTTTAACGATCCCTATGATTTTCTCGTTTGTATATACTACGAAGATTATTGGACCACTTATTACACGTACGGCTGCGAAATTCCCTATTAAATCACAACCTCTTATCTATCAAGGTGTTAAGTCGCCTTTCTGTGTAGATGATGGGTTATTTGAAGATCCGTAACAGCAACGGAAAACAAGTTGAACTAAAATCAACAAAAAGATATAATACGCACAGTAGATAAAGCGCCAACGGTAGTTTGCATTGTGCGTAAAACAAAAGCTTTTACACTGCTTGAACTTCTGGTCGTTGTGGCCATCATTGCCTTATTGGTGTCCGTACTGCTGCCAAGTCTATCCAACGCACGAGAACAAGCAAAGACGGTCCTATGCGGAACTCAGCTTAAGCAGCTTTATTTTAGCTTTAACGACTATGCTTTGAATAATATATCTCTGCCATGGGGTTTCAATAGTATATCATATCCTCGCGTACCGTCACCGATAGAGCGGCACATTGATGCTCGTTATGATTATCCGGGTTGGTGGTGGTTTGATTACCTCAGCAACGATACGAAAACCGCATCGGAATTGTTACCTCTCTTATGTTGCCCTTCCAGAAACATCGCGGACAGTGAATATACCAAAAACCTTGTCTGGGGTAATTATGGCGTTAATCAATCACTCTGCACCTGTTTCAATACATCAATTGAACGCAGTGAATTTGGCAACCGCCCTCCCCTGCGCTGGCCTGTGCAAAATCCTGCGGCGACCATGCTGCTGATGGACAGCGGGTATGCGATGATTAACTGGTGGTATGCCACGATTTCGCCTCCGGAAGAATTGCATAACGAGATCTATTGGCCAGAAGATAAAAGTTACGTCCCCGGCCTGCGGTCCGTAAATGAGGCAAAGCTGGATTTGTTGTATTCTTCGCAACTGGACGATGCGATAAACGGGCGGCATAACCATCGGCGAGTGAACGTCTGCTTTGCGGACGGCCACGTGGAGTGTCTGGCCGCCGAAGACCTGGAAGTCATCCGGCAAGGCGATGAATATAAAAACCGCATGCCTTTCTGGACACCGGGACATTAAGCCCCGGATGCGGCGTGTTGTCTGATAAACGTCAGGCAGGTGAAAATGCAGCGGGCGAAGCTCGCCACTTCGCCCGCCACGGAAGGTGTCATTGAAGGGTTGGGGTTAATTGTGCGGCCATAGTCGCAAAGGCACTATTGGCGGAGTAATCGGCCGTAATGACGGTTTCCAGTTGATAATCGCCGAGCATATCGTCAAAAGTGTAGCGCTCGGCGCGGAGAGGCAGGTTCGTTTCCGGCTCAAGGTAACAGCGCCATTTGTGGGGAAGCTCCCGACCCATGTAACCTGGTCCGGCCCATTCCAGCTCGTAAATATCCGTATTCGGCAGAGCCGGATGGGTAATATCGCCGGTGATGTTGCGCCAATCGATGGTTTGGGGCATATCTTCCATACGGGCAAAAGGCAACAGGCCGCAGCCGGTGTAGATCATTTCCTGTAAATAGGGAACTTCCTTTTGCGATATGACGCGAGTGGAAATATCTCCGGCAGCTTCCTTTATGATTCTCTCGTTCCGGCGCAAATCCACCAGGCTTAAAATACCTTTTTGCCGCAAAACCATGGCGTTATTCGTCCGTGAAATCCAAAATTCCTGTATCGGTGCCGATGCGTCAGGAATTTCCTGGCGGATATGAATCACCTCCGCCCGACTGAAAGCATTATAAATAGCTTTCAGGCCGATATTGCCCGCGGCGCTGGTGCGCAGCATCAGACCGAAAACCAGCATGATGACGGCCGCCGCCGCGAGCGGTTTATAGGTACGTTTGACAAAATGGCCGGCCGCGGACACCGTGCGGTGCGCCATAACAGAGGCCGCTTTACGCACAGGCATGTAAAGCAAAGGCTGCTGCATCGGTTCCTGGCCGTGAACCTTTATCCGGAAGGGCCAATCCTCATAACATTGAGAAATCGGTCCATCCGGCGAATCTGACGGGTTTTGCCGCATCTCAACTGTCGTGACCACCGGCGTATCGGGCCGCTGAGCCAGTTGAGCGAGAATATTCGGCAAATCCGGCCGCCGTGGAGGCTTGTCGCCATTCGTCGGGGTTGACGAGGCAGCGGCGACGGTAAGCACCCACTGCTGCAATTGGGCGGGAGATAAATTTAAACTGCAAAGTGTTTGAAGATCCTCACGACAGCGCCGGCAATGATTCAGATGCACGGTAATAGGCGTCGGGATGGACACTTCCAACTCCGGCAGTGTCTGGAGGGCAAGGTAAGGTTTGACCACCTGGCAGGTCACGGGCTGATTAAGCCAGCCGAAATGCCCCTGCAGATTTTTCGCCTGCAGGCGCAGCTGCGACCCCCCGGAGCACGAATCGGCGGACTCCAAACACGTTTTCAGCGCCGCGACGCGCTCCTGGCAGTAGGCGCATTGATCAATATGTTCGGCCGCCCAGATGAGAGTATTATCCTGCCGCAGCGTTTTTTGCAGGTAATCATAATAGTAAGGGCGAACCTTTTCACACATCTCGGAGCTATGATGAAGGTTAGTCATTCGCTATCCCCTCCGGCCGCAAGGTAATCGCGGATCTTTTTAAGTCCCACGGAAATATAGCGGGCAATGGACCGCGGCTTAACGCCCATTTCCGCTGCAATTTGTTCTGAATTGTAACCATGCACATATTTCAATACAATGGCCTGCCGTTCACGCTGAGGCAACCAGAGATTAACCATATCGAGCAGCCGCTCGACATCTTGTAATTCTCCCATTTTCCGGTCGGCATGTTCACGGCGCCGATCCGTAATAGTTCGATATTCCCGGTAACTCTCCAGATGCTCCTTATATCGCGTCAGACGACGATAAGCGTTTCTTATGTCGTTCTGAATCATCCGAAACAAATAGCTCTTCATGTCTCGAATGTCATCCGGCAAAGGACGTTCCATGAGTTTTATGAAAAAATCCTGCAAGATATCCCTGGCCAAGTGGTCGTCCTTGACCTCAAAGCCCACCACTTTTTGCAAGAAGTCTCCATACTGCTCGAATATAGAGACAATCTGGGCAGTGTGATTGTTGACATTATTTTT
>CAZOCV010000275.1:0-3402 GCA_964578395.1 uncultured Pirellulales bacterium | reverse complement strand
ATCATTCGGAGTCAGCCTGTTGGGAGTTCAGCCTTCAGGCTGGCCGTTGGCCCATAACGTCCGTACATCAAAAACGGCCAAGCTGAAGCTTGAACTCCAAACGTGGACTTCCGAACGTTCCGGGCGAGGGCGAAAAAAACATCGCGACCTCCCTATTACGCGCCGATGTCCACGTTTTGGTGGAAATTCACCAGAATACGGCGCGGCCATTTTGCGTTAAGTCCAGCCCCGGAAAGGAATAATAAAAATTTTCATGCGCCGCGTTTTTGTGCGCCCCCCTGGTCCACTTTTGCGCGCGCGTTTTGGTCCAAAAACGGACGTTCCATAGGTCCCATAGGACCTATAAGACCTATAGGACCTATTTATGTCTCGCCCAGCGCAGTCGAAGGGTAAGGTTGTGACACACCGAATCGTTTGTCCGTTTCGCGGTGGGTCAGAGACTTACCCTACAGGCTATTCGTGTCTCGCCCAGGCGCAGTCGCAAAGCATGCTCACGCGAGCGTGAGCATGGCGCTCGGTTCATCTATTTCGATTGTTGTGCGATTATTTTAGTTTGATCTTAGCGCCGGATTCTTTCCAGTCGGCCAATAATTGTCGCAGTTCCGTGAGGGCCTTGCCGAGGTTTTCGGCGGTGTCGGTGAGGGCATCGTACAGACGCGGATCGTGGGTGAGTTTGCCGACAGTGCCTTCGCCGCGGGCGACGCGGGCGACGAGGTCACGGGTCTGGCTCAGCGTGCCGGCCAGTTCATCGGCGGCGTTCTGAATGCGCAGAGCCGTCTGCCCCATGGAGTCGTCGATGCGGCCGACGGTCTGGTCGATTTTATCCATCGTTTGCCCGCTGCGGCCGATAAGGGCGCCGGCATCAAGGGCAAGCTGTTCGGCCTGTTCGGAGACGCGGTTGAGGCGGTCGGCCAGGGCGGCGAAATCGGACAAACCCTGTTTGAAGTTTTGCTGCGCCTGCTGGTCGCCGATAAGGTCGTTGATATTTTTCAGGGCCGTATCCAGCCGCATAAAGACGGTAGTCACGTTGGCCTGAACTTCGCCGGGGTGGGCGTCGGCCACTTCCGGCGGGATGGGCGTGAGCTGGCTTTCCAGTTTGACGACGATGCTGGTCATGGAAGTGATGAGCCGGTCGAGTTTCTGCTGCGTACCCTCGGAAAGAAATTCACTCGATTCGGCCAGCGTTCCCTTGAGCACATCGCCTTCGGCCAACAGGCGGCCGCTTTGCGACTCCGGCGGAAGCTGAAACTCGATATAACTGCCGCCCAGCCCGCGGCGATAGACTTTGGGTGCGGCCTCGGCGGGTATCTGATAATCCGCCCCGATGGCGACCGTAACGACGACCTGATAATATTCGGACTGAGGATTTTCGCAGTCCGGCAGCAGAGCGGGCGGATTGACCTGCGTCACCTGCCCGACGGGATAGCCGCGAAACAGCACCGGGGCGTTGGGCTTGATGCCCGGCGCGGTCGTAAAGTGTATTTTCACGCTGCGCGAATGGTACTGCGAGACCAGCAGCGGCAGATCGCCGAATTTGAAGATGAGCCAGCCGAGGGCGGCCAGCCCCACAACCACAAAGGCGCCGACAAGCACGTTACGCGAATTATCTGTCATGGCATAATCCTTTATAAAAAGGTCAAGCACTAAATCCTAAACAAAAGCAAATCATCGAAAATCCCAATGTTCCAATAGTTTGCTGCATCGGTCGGTTATTTCTGAGTTTAATCATATTGCCATTACGATTGGTTTAGAATTTAGGATTTAGAGTTTAGGATTTTTTTAATGGTCTTCCCGACGGCTTTCGCCGCGGATGAATCGGCGCACCTCGGGATGGTCGCTTTCCTGAATCGCTTCGGGCTCGCCGTCGGCGATGATTTCACCGTCGTGCAGCATGATGATGCGGTCGCCGATTTTATACGCGCTGTTCATGTCATGGGTGACGACGACGGAGGTAATCTGCCGGCCGCGCTGCAGTTTGATAATCAGTTCGTTGATGATATCGGCGCGAATCGGGTCCAGGCCGGTGGTCGGCTCATCGTAAAGGATAACCTCCGGCGACAGGGCGATGGCGCGGGCCAGAGCGACGCGGCGCTGCTGACCGCCGGATAACTCACTGGGCAGCCGCTGTTCCAAACCGGCCATACCCACCAGTTCGAGTTTGTCGCGCACCAGTTGGTTGATTTCCTCCGGGGAGTAATGGGTGTGTTCAATAAGGCTGAACGCGATATTCGCCGCCACCGTCTGGCTGTCGAACAATGCTCCCGCCTGAAACAGAAAGCCCACCCGCCGGCGAACGTCGCTAAGCTGGTTTTCCCGCAGGTTATCGATGCGCCGGCCGTCGAAAACCACCTCGCCGCGATCGGGGCGCAGCAGAACGATAAAATGCTTGAGCAAAACGCTTTTGCCGCAGCCGCTGGCGCCGATGATGACGGTGGTCTCACCCTGGCGGATTTCCAAATTGATGCTGCGCAGCACGTGATGGCGGTCAAATGATTTATTGACGCCGCGCAGCTCGAACAGGTTGTGCTGCTGATGGTCCATCGTGTTCAGAACACCACCCGCACGCCCCAGATGGACTGATACAGGGCCTTGAAGAATACGGCCAGGATAAAGTCCAGCGCGAGAATGGCGATAAAGCTATAGACAAAGGCTTCGGTGCAGGCCCGGCCCACGCCGCGCGCGCCCGCGTTGCAGTAAAAACCCTTAAAGCAACTTATCAAGGCGATGGCCCCGCCAAAAAACACACCCTTAAAGATGCCCACGAACAAATCCCATTTTTCCACCACATCAGCGCTGAACCGCCAGTAGGCTTCGGCATTGACGCCGAAATAAATGACGGTCATCAGGTAACCGCCCAGCACGCCCAGCAAATCAGCGTAAATCGTCAATAGCGGCGTCAGCAGCACGCAGGCGAGAAATCGCGGCATGGCCAGATAGGCCAACGGGTCAGCGCCCATGGCGCGGATGGCGTTGATCTGGTCGGTGATGGCCATTGCCCCCAGTTCCGCCGTCAGCGCCCCGCCGACGCGACCGGCGACCATCAGGGCGGCCAATACCGGCCCCAGCTCCTTGACGACCGAGATGTTGATGACGCTGCCGAGACGGTCCTGCAGGCCGATACCTTCAAACTGGCTGAAGCTCTGTACCGCCAGCGTCATCCCCACAAACGCGCCCGTGATCATCACCACGGGCACGGACTGTGTGCCGATTTCGTGCATTTGCTGCCACAATCGACTCCGCGCCGCCCGGCCGCGATGTCCTCGCGCGAAACTTCCCGCTTTCCAGAATCGCAGCGTAGTGGCGAAAACGCTGAAGGCAAAACGGCAGAACCGGCCGATTTCAGCCAACATCGCGGAAAAAATGCTCACTATCGCTAAATCCATAAAAACTAACCATAAATAC
>CAZOCV010000274.1:0-3420 GCA_964578395.1 uncultured Pirellulales bacterium | reverse complement strand
TTAACCCTTGTAACTTACGCCCGTGCCCGACGCGGGCGTTTTTTTATGCGCTATTATTCGCAAGGAGTAAAAACTATATTGACAGCCTACTTCTTTTAAGGTGTAATTATCTATATTAACGGGAACATTTTCAGGTACAGTGGCAAATCCACAAAAGGGTATTAATGTTGCTTCCAAAACAGGCATACCAAAATAGTACAAGGAGAGACATAATGCGTAAGATGGCGTTATCCGTTCTTATGGTTATTTTGCTTTCTCATGACCTGCTGCGGGCGGACGATGTTTTTTATTATATTCCCCTGGACAAGCTTGAATTAACCTCTGGCGCCTTGCCCAATCACTCCGATGTACAACTTGCAGAACTGCGTAAAAATCGAGCCAAACGAAGCCGATCTCTTGATTTGATATATCCTTCCGCACTGGGTAACGCCGGAGAAGAGATGTACGTCGTCAATGACGTTGCCGATAAGGGAGCTTTATACGCCTGGGGACAACTTCGCCCCAGCCTTAACTATTTCTATCTGGCCGTGCGAACCTCTTCAGGTCAAATACCATCAGGACGCCTTTTTGTACCAAAAGCCGACTGGTCAGGCATGATACGATTGGAATTTAAAATTGTTTCCGAACCAACTGATCCGGCTACAGCTCAAAGCATATTCTATCAAGCTAAGGCTCGGTATTACCAGCGGTTATTGAACTTGAATATTGCCGGCGCCGCCTGGTTCCGCCATCAAATGCTCGAGGCGCAATCCCGATATAAGATCACAGATAAAACCACCCCAAACACAGAATCCAATTTGTCTCTAAATAGGTTCAGACAGCGTTCGGATATCGCGACGGATGACATGTCGCAACTTGACCGCACATATGCATTATTCACCGGAGGCCGCGCTTTAAGTGAAAACCTGCAACTGGACCGTCAAATCGAATCCACGGATGAGCAACCGCAAACCATACCCGTTAGTTCGATTGAAGGCGTTTCCGCGGCCGAAATTGACTGGCGGCCAATCATTCAGGATATGCATCCGGAAAAAGACGCTCTCGCCAAATATATCCCCGCTGATCAGCATGTCCTATTTTTCCCTTCGTTCCAGGCGATGATCGCCCTCATGGACGAAGCCGAAGCGCATGGTGTACCCGTTTTGCAGCTTTTAGAGCCACGTTCAGAAAGCGCCCTTAGGCGCCAAAAATATGAACGGCAACTATGCCTTTCGCTGGATGAGATTATCCGACGTTTCGGCGGTAAAGCCATAAAAAGCGTCGCATTTTCGGGTTCAGATCCATATTTACGCACCGGCTCGGATGTCGCTTTGTTATTTGAGGCTATCGATGTCCCCTTACTCAAAACCGCTGTAACTGCTCGTTATGCCGCGGCCGCTTCGATGAATTCAATGGTAACGTCCAACGCAAGCGAATATAACAACGTTCCTTATAACTGTGTCACCACCCCTGATCGTTCCGTATGCTCTTACTTGGCGGTAATTGATCAAATGGTTTTAGTTACTAACTCCGAATATCAATTACAGCGCATCATCCAAACGGCTCAGGGAATCATTCCCAACCTGGCGAGTCTGGATGAATATACGTTTTTCCGCGACCGCTATAAAATAAATGATCCGCAGGAAACCGCCCTGCTGATTTTAACAGACGCCGCCATTCGCCGTTGGTGTGGACCGCAATGGCGGATTGCAGCCTCACGACGAACGCGCATGGCCGGATGTCTGGCTGAATTGCAGGCACAGCACCTGGACGGCCTGGTTCGGGAATCGATACCATCCGGCCCTCTCACCCTGGAAAAACCTATATTAGACGCGGGTGAAATATATATATCTCCCGCCGGCGTCCGTTCATCCATCTACGGCACATTGGAATTTTTAACGCCGATTGCCGAACTTCCTCTCGATAAGGTTTCCTCGGAAGAAAAACTGGCCTACCAGCGATTTCGCGATATGTATCAACATCGCTGGCGAAGGTATTTCGATCCGATTGCTATCCGCTTTAGTGTTAATCCCGACGCCATTGGCCTGGACCTGACCGTTCGGCCTCTCATCGCCGGCAGCGACTATCACGACTATATCGAACTCACCTCCAATGCCGCTATTACTCCCCGTGCCGGAGACCCGCACGCCGACACCTTGCTGCACTTCCTTATGTCGCTAAATCCGAAAGCGCCGCCGATACAATCCCTGAACCGCTTTGCCCTGCGACTGGCTCCTGATGTAAATATCAATCTCACCGATTGGCTGGGTGAATGGATTACGATATATGTTGACGAAGACTCTTTTTGGGATGAATTGGCCCAGGCCGTTAATACTGAAGGAACAAACGCTGCCTATCCTTTTATGAAGGATAATCTATCTCGTTTACCCATGGTTTTGCATATTGACGTCGATAATCCCTTTAAGCTGTCTGCGTTCTTGGTCTCTCTACGGGCGTTTGTCGAACAAACCGCGCCAAACCTGACGCTCTGGACGCCTTTAAAATACAATGAGCAATCCTATGTAAAAATATCCAACGCCGCCACTGAAAATCAGGCTAATAACGCCTGGGCGAATTACGCCATCTATTACACCGCCCTTCCCGATGCGCTAATTATCTCACTCGATGAATCCATGCTCAAAAAAATACTGGATCGAAAAAAACCAACTATGGAGGCTACTGCGGATAACAGCCCGGCATCACCGCCAAGTGAGGAATGGCTGGGCCAATCAATGGCGCTAAATATCAAAAAAAACGCCTTGATTCTCATTCAATCCATCTTTCAGGAAAATCTTAAGGCGCGTCTGGAACAACGCTCATGGGCCAACCTGCCCATTTTGAACGAATGGCGACGGCGTTATCCAAACACAAACGCCCTGGAGCTCCACCAACGTTTCTGGCAAACACAACTTATCTGCCCAGGAGGAGGTAAATATATTTGGAACGACGAATTTCAGACATTCGAATCGACGGTTTTCGGCCACCCCGGTCAACCCCGGTCGATGAATCAGATATTAAATTCCTGGTTTGACATCACCGACATCAAACTTGGGGTGTCCTTTGAAGAGAACGGCGTTCGAACCCGCGCCGAATTACAGCGCAAAACGGATTAAATTCCTATCCCAGTATCACACGTTTTTCAGGTTACGCCGATTTCCTTGAGATACCATCGGGCGGTCATGGCGATGCCTTCATCATAGGAGACGCGCGAACGCCAGCCGAGTTGGGTGCGGGCTTTTTGTGCGGAGAAGAAAACGTCCCGGCCCATGAGCCAGACGCTGTAACGGGTGATAAACGGCGGCTTTTTCAGATGCAGCAGCCGGCCGATGGCTTCGCAATCGAAGCCCAGCGAATACGCCAGCCAATACGGCACATGACGGCGCGGGCGCGGGCAGCCGAACGCATCTGCCCATTTACTGAGATATTCCAGTTGGGTGATTT
>CAZOCV010000273.1:0-3429 GCA_964578395.1 uncultured Pirellulales bacterium | reverse complement strand
AATAGCGCATAAAAAAACGCCCGCGTCGGGCACGGGCGTAAGTTACAAGGGTTAAGTCACTAATGGCGTTTAATCCAGTAAATGCACCTCAAAGTCACCAACGGCCTGATTTATCTGCACCCTTTCCAGGCCCAGCGTTACGGAACTGATGCCGGTTGCCGCGGATACGCCGTAAGGCGTGCCGTTATCGACGTGGCCGCCGAGTCGCACCGTGCCGACATTGCCTATCGCGGTGGCCGAAGCGTTAAAGAAATTGGTTCCCGTCGGGGCGATACCGGCGGAGATGAAACTATTTCTGATGTTACGCTGGATACTGACCTGGCTGATAACGCCGCCGCTGAAGAGCTGATCGGCCGCATCGCCGACGCCGCCCAGCCGGCCGTCCGCACCCAGGTCATAACCGGCCAGAATCCGGGAGTCGAGCAAATCTTGTGCGGAATTAATCGACTGAATCCGTCCGGCGGCGCTAATATCCGCGCTGACAATATTGCCAAAACGCACGGTGCCGATAGCCCCGGCGTTCATGGCTCCCGTGAACGTCGCCGAAGAAGCAAACATCATATTCAGGGTCCCGTCGATGATGAAATTGCCGGGAACGGTGCTGCCGCTAAGCAGAGCCGTTTTGAGATTGCCGGTTAGACGCATATTGCCGCCAAAGTTGTTGCGCGGCAGGAACGTGCTGACATCATCAGCGGAAAACGTTCCGTTACCGAAACTCTGTGACGAAAACAGCGTCACATCGCCATTGACCGTGATATTCGAACCGTCGCCAATCTGGCCCAACTGCATCATAATGCCCGATGTGCCGGTCTGAGCGATGGTGATATCCGCGCCGCCGCTAAGTTGAACTCCGCTAATCATGCGTCCCAGCGCCGTCAGGTTGATGCCTTCATCATTGAAGGTGATATTACGCGCCAGCAGCATGCCCAGGCTTGAGCCTTCGATGCCGCCAAAAACGGCATTACCGGATGCCGACACCAGCAGCATGGTTTGCGTGGTGGTGCCGCTGAGTAAAAGCTTATCAACATGGTTGGTGCCGTCGGTAAGCGGGATAATTTGCGCTGTGCCCGGTCCAATAAGGGTAACCGTTACCAATTCGCCGTTTTCCGCCTGTACCGTTTGACGGATATTCGCGCCGCCGACCGAAGTAGCCGCCGTCGCTCGACCGTAGAGCAGCACCTGTGCGGTTTGATCGTCGCCGCCGGTCTGATCGTTGGTCACAATGATTACCTTGGCGGGATTATTGGTGTTATCCATGTTGCCGCCCGGATTGAAAGTCACCGGAATGACCGAGCCTTCATTGGGACCCAGTTCGGCGGGGACCTGCGAGGTGTCAATCACGAAGAATTTCGATGTTACCACGATGCTTTTTATCAGCAGGTCATCACCGCCGTTATTGAAAATCGTAATTGTCGCCGGCATGGTCGTCTGGCCGGAAATAATCGGAGCTTCCGGCGTGAAATTAATCACCTTGTCGTCAGGGTTGCCCTGTGAGTCGCTGATGAGGCCGCTGCCCGGCAACAGCCCCTCACCGGTGAGTAAAACCGTTTGCAATTCACTGCCGAAAATGTCGGTTTCTATCTGTAATTGCGCTTCGTAGCTGCCGGCCGTTACAGGGTTAAAACTTACGCTTAAGGTAATCTTTTCACCGGGTGATAATTCGGTTTCCGCCGTGAAATCCGTCACGTCAAACACGTCTGAAACATCGCCGGCCAAAGCCCAGTTGGTGATGGTGAATACCGAAGTGCCGGTATTTTTCATCGTAACCGTATAGGTCTTGGTTTGTCCGATGCCGAACTGGCCGAAATCAACAAGCTGATCGGTGCTGGAACCCTGGGTATCAGTAATTTCCAGTTCCGGATTACTCGCCGAGGCCCATAAATAGAGAACCTCGGTGACGTCTTCGCCATCCTGTGGATACGTCATGGTCAGGCGATAATAATAATCTCCCGATTCTTCTGGTGTAAACGATACGGTGATATCCATGGGGTCATCCAGCCGCGATAACGGCAGAAACGAAGTTATCTCCGGCGAGGTGCTGAAGGGATTATAATCATCCGCCTCGACCGGTTCGAAAATGAAGGTATAGAAATTCAATGCTTCATATGTAAAGGTTAATTCCTCTAATTCGACGTTACCCAGGTTAGTCAGGGTGAATACCTGCGTGGTGGTGGCGCCCACGGGGGTTGGCGCGGTGGCGCTGAAGACCAGCATGCCGTCATTAGCGCCGGCGGCATCGGGCGATTCCTCCGTGATGTCCACGACCGGCACATTGGGAATGCCCAGACCGGTAAGAGTGACGGTATAAGGATTCAAATCATCGTCGGGATTGTTATTGAAAATCTGCAATTCCGCCGTCAGTTCCGACGTTGCATAAGGAGCCAGAGGGTTGGCTATGGGGGCGTAAACCAGCGACACCGTATAACTTTCGTCCGGGCCAAGCGTGATAGTGCCGGAGGTATAAGGACTCAGCAGGACGTTGCTTGTCGGAGTTACCGCAATCTGGCTGATGGTCAGGTCCGAAACGCCGGAGTTAGTGATGGTTACCGTGTAAGATGAGGATTGTTCGCCGAATACCACGCTGCCGAAATTAATCAGGTCATCGTCCGGCGTCAGATACGAATCCGTCACCGTAATCGCAGCGCCGCTGACGCCTTTGCCGGTCAGCGTGGTGGAGACGATAGGCTCATCCCAGTCATCACAGACCACAAAGAATGTTTGCGTGAAGACGGCCAGTTCATCCGGCGCAAACTGGATGTCGAACACGATGTATTCGTTCGGCTCCAGGACGACATCGTCGCCGCTGCCGGGGCTGTTGGTCAGCGGCGCTAACTCAACAAAGGTTTCTTCCTGGGTTTCCGGGTCGATGCGGATGATGGAGCCGCCGACAATCGTGAAGTGCGTCCCGTCAAAGAACCATTCCGATACGGTCAGCGGGTCCGTGCCGTCATTGCGGAGGACTAATTCTTGCGCCGTGGAAACAGTACTCACCACCGTATTGGGGAAGATCAGCGGCGTCGGCTCCACGGTGATATCTGCGGCACTGATGACTTCGACGGTCAGCAGCAGTTCATAAAAATGCGAGAACGAATGCGTGGGATGGTCGGGACTATTACTGTGCACCAGCAGCACGACATTGTAAAATCCCGGTTCGACGCCTTCCACCGTCGGGTCAAAGACTACGGTAAATTCCCGTTCCTGCCCCGGTTCTATGGCCAGAGGAAATTCGGGGTTACCCAGAATGGTGAACGATTCCTCAGGCAGGCTGCTCAACCCGCCGAATTCCATATCGTAAATAAATAAATCACGTTCTGTCTGGGTCGCTGTCGCATTATTTTTTATGGTAAAATCTTTGGCTATCATTATATTTTGCGCCAGGCCGAAATTGATTTGCTCTCCGCTGACCAGGTCATCCCCTGTGATAGCCAT
>CAZOCV010000272.1:1668-3442 GCA_964578395.1 uncultured Pirellulales bacterium | reverse complement strand
TCAATCGGCATCCGGAATACGCCGTCGATTCGCCGGGGCGGAATGGACGCAATCAATTGCTTCAGGGCGTCAAGGAAATCCGCGAACCCCTCACCGGTTATGCTGGAAAGCGGCAAGACAGGAGCGTCTTCCAGAAACGTGCCTTTGAGAAATTCCCGAACCTGCCCGCGGGCCTGGGCAAGCTCATCCGGCCGAACCCGGTCCATTTTGGTCAGGGCCACGACGCCGTGCTGAATACCCAGCAGCGTAAGGATATCGAGATGCTCGCGGGTTTGCGGCATGACGCCGTCATCGGCGGCCACCACCAGAATGACGCCGTCCATGCAGGCAGCGCCGGCAACCATCGTTTTGATAAAATGCTCGTGGCCGGGCACATCGACAATGCCCACCTCCATATCGGCCAGCGTACAGGGAGCATATCCCAGATCGATGGACATGCCGCGCTCTTTTTCCTCCTTCAGCCGGTCGGTATCGCATCCGGTAAGGCACTTTATAAGCGCGGTTTTACCGTGATCAATATGACCGGCGGTCCCCAACGTTACATTTATTTGCTGGGAAGACATCGTGGCCTCGCCGTAAAAACGCCCGCACGCCATATTTATTCGCGTGGGCCAACGTCCGCCGTCACAGTGCCGGCCTGATCTTCTTTCGGCAACAGGCCGGACAGAGCGTCAATAATTATTTTCTCGTCGTTATCCCGCAGCGTGCGCGGGTCCAGAAGTATCTTTTCCTCTTGAATGCGCGCTATGATCGGCACCGGCAGCAGGCGTAAACTTCGGGATAATTTTTGCGCGCTGGTGCGCCTGGGCACAACAACGACCAGCGTCGTCGCCAGATTCTGTGTCGGCAATGACCCGCTGCCCATCTGGCTGTAACCGGGCATGATATCTATATCTGCGTCACAGCGGCTTTTCAGCGTCTGGGCCATGCGCTGGGCCTGCTGCCCCAATTCTTCAGGTTTGCGCATGAGCATCGCCAGAATAGGCACGTCCCGCAAGGCCAGCGTTTCGTCAAGAAAGGCCGTGAGCGTGGCCTCTAAAACCACCAGCGTTACTTTGTCCACCCGTAAAATGCGCGACCAGGGATTTTTGCGAACGGCCCGGATAAGATCGCTACGGCCGAGAATAATGCCGCTTTGGGCGGCGCCGATAAGTTTATCGCCGCTGGAAGTGACTATATCGGCGCCGGTCCGGAGGGAATCCGGCAGCGTCGGCTCATATTCAAAACCAAAACGGGAAAAATCGATTAACGCGCCCGCGCCGACATCATCAATCACGGGAATATGATGCTCATGTGCCAGTTTAACCAGCTCATCAAGAGGCACTTCGCTGCTGAAACCGATAATTTTATAATTACTGGGATGCACCCGCAGGATGGCCCCGGTCTGATCGGTAATGGCGTTTTGGTAATCACGCAGGTGGGTTTTATTGGTGGTCCCCACCTCCACAAGTCTGGCGCCGCTGGCGGCCATCACTTCCGGCAGACGAAACGAACCGCCGATTTCCACCAGATGTCCCCGCGATACAATAACGTCCTTTCCGGCCGCAATCGTGTTGAGAACCAGAACAGTAGCGGCCGCGTTGTTATTGACCACCGTGGCGGCCTCAGCGCCGGTCAGTTTTTGCAGGAGCCATTCAATCCGGGCATCACGCGGCGAACGCTTTCCGGTTTCCAGGTCCATTTGCAGCAGAGAATAGCCGCTCAACTCCTGCTGAATCTGCTTTAACGCCCGCGAGGAAAAAACCGCCCGCCCCAACGCCGTATGCAAAATAAT
>CAZOCV010000272.1:0-1568 GCA_964578395.1 uncultured Pirellulales bacterium | reverse complement strand
AGTGAATCCTTATCCACGGCTTTGCTCCAGGCCCTCATTGTACCGGGGCGGAAAATGTAAATCAAGCTGTGCCTTATCCAACCCGGAAACGCAGACCCCAACCGGAGGAACCTCATAAAATGGGAGAATTTTACAGGAATTGTCATTGTAACAGATGGTAAAACCAGGTATAATTGTCTGTGTCAATTTTAACCGAATGGAAATCACATGAAAAAAATACCCGTCGCCATCCTTTTAGTATTGATTGCTGCCGCCACAGTAATTTTACTTTATCGGAATTCTCATCAGGGCATGGAAGGCCAGGCCGACCTGGAATATATCTCAGTCGCCTTTGGCCATCCTCTCACCCAGCAAATCGCAACCTATGCGTTGGGCGACTATGCCAAACCTTCCGCATGGAAACTGCCCGAAACGCTGCGGGAGGGTGAAGTCCTGTTTTTTGAGGCCGAACTCGCCGGACAAACGATAATGATGGTGGGTCAACCGGGCAATCCTCCCAACCTTTATGTGGACACGGATGGGGATAATGATTTAACGGACGAAAAACCTTTTGCCGGCCGCACCTCGGAGCACATAAAATTTATGAGGGGCCCCAAGTACTCTTTCGGCCCCGTCTCCGCCACCCTGCCGGGCACGGAACCCCGGCGGGAAATTCATTTTTTCGTCGCATCCTACGGTAATAATTTTATCACGATGCACCGGGCGGGATATCAGCACGGTAAAATTCGGCTGGGCAAGCATCATTATCGAATTGCCGTTTTAGACGCCAATCATGACGGCTTTTATAAAACCTCTCCAGGACCATTCCAAACCGGCGAGTGTGACATTTTGGCTGTCGATGTCAACCTTAACAAAGAATTCGACTGGCAAAACGAACATCGACAGGACATGGAACGCCGGCCTCTGGGCGAATACTTCAATCTGGATGATAGTTACTATGCTGTCACCTTACCTGATAATGGCGCCGCCATTACTTTGAAAAGAATTGATTTGCCGATGGGCGTCCTGGCCGTCCCTAACGCCGATATGACATTTCGGGCAATGGCCGATAACGGCCTCATCCATTATTGCCAGTCCAAAACGCAATACACGATTGCGGCGGGAACTTACCGGCTGATGGACATTTGCCTCAATCGCCAGGATGCGCAAGGCAACTCCTATACGGTAAACCAGGATTATGACAACCTGGAAATAGCCCTTGAGCCTCATGAGACAAAAATGTGCGACATCGGGCCGCCGTTCACCTGGAAAATATCTGTAAATCAATACCATAAGAGCGGCTGGTTCAGTAAAGGCAAAAGGGTATCCATTTCGCCCGTGCTGGCAGGTCAGGGCGGAGAAACGTACAGCACCGTTATCGAAAAAAACGGCCAACCCGCCCCGCCTCCGAAATTTAAGATTGTGGATGAAAAGGAAAACATTCTGGCTTCGGGCCAATTCGAGTATGGCTGAGGCGGCACTTGCCAGTACTCGTGGCGAGTACCCAACGACTTTAAGGGTAAATATCGGATTCTCATCGAGATGGATTTAGGCCCTTTTGAAAGCCGACAAAGTGATCAATGGTACGA
>CAZOCV010000271.1:0-3444 GCA_964578395.1 uncultured Pirellulales bacterium | reverse complement strand
TATCACGACGCCCTCGAACAACTCGGCGTCAACAGCATCGACGAATTTCCGCGAGCGACGGAATATGTTCCCCGGATGATTGAACTTATTCAGCGGCTGGCGGAAAAAGACGCCGCCTACGCCACCGAGAACGGGGATGTTTATTTTGATATCACTAAATGCAGCGATTACGGCAAACTTTCGCACCGCAAAAGCGAAGACCAGCTCGAAGGCTCGCGCGAACTCGCCGGCGGCGGCAAACGCAACGCGGCGGATTTTGCCTTGTGGAAGGCCGCCGGCGCCGACGAAATCGGCTGGGATTCGCCCTGGGGCCGCGGCCGGCCGGGCTGGCACATCGAATGCTCCGTGATGAGTATGGCCCTGCTGGGCGAAACCTGCGATATCCACGGCGGCGGCATGGACCTCATCTTTCCGCACCACGAAAACGAAATCGCCCAGTCGGAAACCGCCACCGGCAAGCCGTTCGCCAGATACTGGCTGCACAACGGCCTGACCCGCATCAAGACCAAGGTTGCCGGCGGCGAATGGAAGGATGAAAAAATGTCCAAGTCGCTGGGCAACATCCGGCCCATCCGCGAACTGCTGGAAACGTATCCTCCGGCGGTGATTCGTTATTTCCTGCTCAGCACGCACTATCGCCGCCCGATTGATTTTTCCGACCAGGCGCTGGCTGACGCCCAAAAAGGTATGATGAACATTTACCGCCTGCTCGACCGCGTCAACCGCCTCAACGGCGAAGATGTCTATCGTTATCCCTGCGATGTGAGCAGTCTTTCCGATTTGGCCCATACCGATGAGGATAACGCTCTGCGTGAGGCCCTGACCGCCGGGCAGCTTAAATTTCTCGAAACGCTCGACGATGACTTCAATACCGCCGGGGCCTTGGCGACGCTGCACGATTTGGCCACGGCCGTAAATCGCTACATCGACCGCCGCCAGCTCGAAACGAAACCCGACCCTGATGCCCGCATGCTGGCCCTCCAGGCCGGACGCCTGATTACCACGCTGGGACGGATTCTCGGCGTCTTTACGGAACCCTTAAAAACACCCGATGCCGGCGGCGATGAACTTACCGAAAAACTCATGGCCCTGCTCATCGACCTCCGCGCCCAGGCCCGCAAAGACAAAAACTTCGCCCTCGCCGACGCCATCCGCGACAAACTTACCGCCATCAGCGTCACCCTCGAAGACCGGCCCGAAGGGACGATTTGGCTAAAAACTTCTTGAACCACGAAGGACTTAGCGCGGCGTAGCCGCAACCAAACTCTAAGCCCTAAGCTCTAAATCCTAAACAAATTCAAAGAGAAAAACTCAAATGGCGAAAACGAATACAAGGCCTTGTGATAAAAGTGGTTATGTTTACCATAAATAAAAAACGTTCATAAAAAACAAGAAGTTGCAGGATAGTAGCACGAAGATCACGAAGAAAATCCTAAATACTAATTTCCAAACAAATTCAAATTTAGAAATTTAATAATTTGAAATTTAATATTGTTTAGTCCGCCTGAGGCGGATAGAGCTTGGGATTTAGAAAATTCAATACTTCGTGTCCTTCGTGAACTTCGTGGTTCACAACTAATGATTGTATGATACGTGGCAGCGCAACAATTGAAAATCTTGGGCATTGACCCCGGCCTGCAGGTGACCGGTTATGCGGTATTGGCGCAGGCGGGGCGAGGGGTCAAGGTGCTGGATGCGGGCGTGTTTCGCTCGGACGCCAAAGGGACGTTATCGCAGCGGCTGCGGCAGCTTTACCGCGACCTCGACGATTTGCTTACCGAACACCAGCCCGACGCCATGGCCATTGAGGAGCTATATGCCCACTACGGCCATCCGCGCACGGCGATCCTGATGGGCCACGCGCGCGGGGTGTTTTTGCTGGCAGCGGCGCAGCATAATGTTCCCGTTCATGATTTTGCCGCCACCCGCGTCAAGAAAAGCCTCACCGGCGCCGGCCGGGCCGGCAAGCCGCAAATGCAGCGGGCGGTGATGACGCAACTGGGCCTTTCCCGCCTGCCCGAACCTGCCGACGTCGCCGACGCCCTGGCGATAGCCCTGTGCGCGATGAATGAATTAAGCCGCGAAAAAATTTAGCCACAGATGACACTGATGAACACTGATGCGAATCAGCACGGATAAATCAAAAATTCGTGCTTACAAAATTATTTGATTACAATTATAATCAGTGAGTATCTGTGAAATCAGTGGCTAAAAAAATGAGTAAACCATGATTGCTCGCATAACCGGAACACTCGAAGAAATCAACCCGCAGGCCCATACCGTCCTGGTGATGACCGAACATCTCGGCTATGAAGTAATGGTTCCGGCCTACGCCATCAGCGACCTTTCGGCCCGCCTGGGCACGACCGTCACGCTGCACTGCCTGCAAATCTTTGAATCCGCCGGGCCATCCGGCCACCTCACCCCGCGGCTGATCGGGTTTCCGTACCAGGTGGACAAGCTCTTCTTCCAGCGGTTCACCTCCGTCAAGGGCATCGGCATGCGTAAGGCCCTCCGCGCTCTGGCCCGGCCCATCGCCGACATCGCTGCCGCCATCGAGGCCGACGACCCCAAAATGCTGGCCACCCTGCCCGAAGTCGGTAAACGCACCGCCGAACAGATTATCGCCGAACTCAAGGGCAAGCTCACCGCCTTCGCCGCCCCCGCCATGGCCGCCGAAAGACATCCCCTCGCCGGTATCGAACGCGAAGCCCTGGAAATCCTCCTGCAACTGGGCGAAAAACGCCCCGACGCCGAAAACTACATCGCCGCCGCCCGCCGCGCCGACAACTCCATCGCCACCACCGACGCCCTCGTCCAAGCCGTCTATCGCCTAAAATCCGGCAGCTTGTAAAAGTGGCACGGGCGTCTCGCCCGTGATTTCGGCAAAAACAATCGACACGGCGAAAAGAGCTGAATCTTGGCCGGAATAGCCAAGCCGAAATTTTGCAAATCTTTATAAAAACTACAGTTGCATTCCCCTTTGAACCGAGGTATAATACGTTAGGTTTATGTTAAGGCGGTCATAATGGCACAACCATCGCGTATCGAATGGACGGAATGCACATGGAACCCGGTAACGGGATGCACCAAAATCAGTTCCGGCTGTCGCAACTGCTACGCCGAGCGAATGGCCCATAGGCTTCAGGCTATGGGTCAGCCCAATTACCGCAACGGCTTTCGTGTAACTACCCATCCCCACACCCTGGATATCCCCCTGCACTGGAAACAGCCCCGCACGGTGTTTGTCAATTCCATGAGCGACCTTTTCCACCGGGACGTGCCGGTTGAATTTATCGAACAGGTGTTCGATGTCATGCGTCGAGCACCGCAGCATCGCTTTCAGGTGCTGACCAAGCGTTCCGGCCGTTTGAAACAGCTCAGCGGGCAACTCAACTGGACCGACAATATCTGGGCCGGCGTCACCGTTGAGCACGCCGACTA
>CAZOCV010000270.1:2070-3448 GCA_964578395.1 uncultured Pirellulales bacterium | reverse complement strand
CCCATTATATTCGCTCGTATCTTTATGAACTGGTATTACCGGCGGGCTTTTCAGATATCCCTGCTTTACTATTTTCGCCAGGCCTGGAATCGCCTGGCTCCGCTGGCCCTCGTTTATATCAGTTTGCTTTTTATCCAGCGGTATATTTTTCATCCTGATAAACTGAGTGTAATACTGTTGTTGGCTTTATTGAATGGCGTTTGGTTCTGGCTGGCCAGTTATTACACGCTGGACTCGTATGAACGTTTTGTCCTGAGCGCCATGTTCGCCCGCCTGAAAAAAAGGGAACGTCAGGAAATATAATCCAAAATGCTTCCGTAAAATTAATATTTTTACAACAAATATCTCTTTCGCCGACATCTGGAGCGGGTTTGCATGAGACGAATGTTAAAAACACTTAGAGAACGATGGTTACCGACCGGAAAATTCTCCTATCTGCCCTACAAGCAGCGGGGAGAAATTGATTTTTGGGAAAAATTTATTGATAGGGTCATTTTATGGCACCAGGGAAAACTCCCTGAACTGTACGGAAGGCCCTCCCCCGATGAAAGCATAAAAGTTAAAACCTTCAACCTGAAGGAAAACGCCATTCGCACCTGGATAAAAGTGGCGTCACAAAGGTATCTCAACGCTCTGAAGGTCGAACCGGATTACTTCCGCGGGTGTAAAGTGCTCGATGTCGGGTGCGGCCCCATTCCCAATTTGCATTGTTTTCATGATATTACCCCTTTTGGATTGGATCAACTCATTGCCGAATATAAAGAAATAGGATTCCCCTTGGATAGTTACCAGCCGCCGGTAATTTACACCAAGGGCAGCGCGGAACATATTCCCTTCGAGGACCATTTTTTTGATGCCGTAATTTCGGTTAACGCCATTGACCATGTCGACGATTTTGGCCAGGCAGCCCGGGAAATCCGGCGCGTGCTTAAACCAGCAGGAAAATTGCGCATGCAGGTGCACTACCATGCGCCTACCCGCTGTGAGCCTTGGAAACTTGATGATACCATGCTCCTGGAGGCTTTTCAGGATATTGGCATTAGAAAAATATGCGAAACGGAGATTGCCGGACCCAAAAGGGAAAAGCTGGTTGTCTGGTCCACCCCGGATTAAACCAAATCACAAATCACAATGATTGCGCCAGCCGTTGCAGTAATCCGCCGACCTGACTAATAGAAAAAGCCGTGCCAAGATCCTGCCGCAAGGATGCATCTGCCGCCAGGAAAAACGCATTGTGAGGCGAATGTTTGCCCGAAAATATATCACGTTTACACATGGCGTCCGCCCGCAGCACTCCCTTGAGATTAAACCCGGAATTCGCCACCAGAATCAACTCGGCGGCATGATTAACATATGGACCGTCATAGACTTCTTCACG
>CAZOCV010000270.1:0-2060 GCA_964578395.1 uncultured Pirellulales bacterium | reverse complement strand
ACCTTGCGGCCGTTGACCTCCCACCCTTCCAGTAAGGGAACCAATTCTCGTAAACACGCTTCCACATCGGTCACGCCCCCCCCGGCTAGCCGGCCGGGATGACACAAATATATTCGGCCCGGGTCCAAAGCAAACGCCCGACTGCGTGGATCTATGGCCGCCAAACGCTCAACGCCGCGGCGCAGAATTAAAAATCCCGACTGTTGCAGAAAATAATTCACGAATACATTTTCTTCCATTCGTTCAAAGCCGTGATCTGACAGCATGATGACCGTATCCCCCGAAGAACACTTGGTAATCAACCGGCCTATGGCTTCATCAATGCGCCGAAAATAATCCAGAAAAAACGCATGACGCGGATGCGTCTCATCGGCATAGGCATCATAAAGAAAGTGCAGCAGCCGGTCGGTGCCGGTAAACACCAGCATAAATATCTTCCACGGCTCCCGGCGCCATAAACGCTCCCCCAGTCGAACCCGCGCCGTCAGGGTATCATCCAAATCTTTGATGAAGGCATCCATGTCGGTATGGGCCTTTTCGGAGTCCACATCCAGACGATAATCCAATTCCTTCACGTCCGCCAGCAACGACGCCGGATAAACGCTTTTTTCCAGTTCAATGGAAACAAAACCTGAAATATGCGCGCCGTTCATCGCCCGCACCGGATAGGTGGACGGCACATTAATGATGACGCTCGGAACATCGGCCCGCTCCCAAAATGGCTTTGCCTTCAGCGTAGTGTACTGCGGAAAAAACAAATCCATGCTATCCGGCTGCAAATCCAGAAATCCAAAAACCCCGTGCCGGCCCGGATTTTCGCCGGTAATCAGCGATGACCACGCCACCGAAGAAATTTCCGGCACGGACGAATTCATGGGCGATAAAAATCCCGCCTGCATCAGTGCCCGCGTATTCGGCATCACACCTCGTTCCGCCAGATCCGCAAGCATTTCATGCGGAACGCCGTCCAGTCCGAAAATTATCAGCCGTGCCGCCGCCATCTCTCGCCTTTATTCACCTTGCCCCCATACTGTAAAATTCACGTAATAATCCCGCCGGCGCAAATATCGTCTTCGCGAACCAGAACAAAACGTCCCAATTCCTTCACTTTGCCAAATGGCTCCATTACCATCGGTTTTTTGGTTTGCAAACGAACCTGGCCTATTTCCAAAGCATTCAAACCGCCAGCGTTTTCCTCCATCACTTCCATCGTCGAGGAATCGATGCGGCGTAATATCGAAATTTTTGCCGTGGTTTCCTGTGTGGCGCAGCGCAGCAGAATTTTCCGCCCGGCTTCGAACGGCTGCCGCGCCAGCCATATCACCGTCGCATTAAATTCATCCTGCACCGTCGGCTCCTGCCCGACATGGCAAACAACATCGCCCCGGTTTAAAAATACCGGATCCGTCGTCGTCACGCCGACGCATTCTCCGGCAACAGCCTGGGCCGCCGGCTCCGGAAATTTCCACACCGCTTTCACCCGCGTAGTTTCCCCGGCCGGCAGTATGCGTATCTCGTCGTTAGGCCGCAGCCGCCCCGCTTCGATCCGACCCACCGCGATCCGGTCATCCTGGTGTTTATACACATCCTGCACTGGCAGCAATACGCTGCTCCTTTCCGCCGCATCGGCGCTTTTCAGCGTATCCAGGCTTTGTAAAAATGTCGGGCCGTCATGCCATGTCATGTGCGGCGACCGCGCGGAAATATTCTCGCCCGTCAAAGCGCAAACAGGAAGATAATAAAGCGGCTTAATATGGATGGTATCAAGAAACGCTTCCAACTCCCCCCGGACCTGTGCAAATCGTTCCTGACGGTATTCCACCAGGTCCATTTTATTGATGGCCACAATCACCTGTTCCAAACCCAGCAAAGATAAAATGGAGGCATGACGGCGCGTCTGCTGCTGAACGCCTTCCCGCCCATCCACCATCAGCACCGCCGCCTGCGCCTGCGAAGCCCCCGTAATCATATTCTTGACAAATTCCACATGCCCAGGCGCATCAATAATCACGTATTCACGCCGTGACGTCTTGAAAAACACCTGCGTAGTATCAATGGTA
>CAZOCV010000269.1:0-3489 GCA_964578395.1 uncultured Pirellulales bacterium | reverse complement strand
CACTGCGATTACTGCGCCGGCGGGCGGCTTTGGCCGCAATGGCGCCGATTTCCGCCGGAACACATCATCGGCCAGATAACCCGCCAACTGCACAGAATTGATGAGCACGGCGAAGCAAAACATATTGCATTTACGGATGACGCCCTGCTGGCCCGCAGCGAAGAACACTTTGAACCCCTGTTCACAAAAATAGCTTCTCTGGGTCTGAATTTGCGATTTCATGCCCCCAACGGCCTGCATTGCCGGTTTATTACAGATAATGTCGCTCGCCTGATGCACCAAAACCGCTTCGAGATGATCCGCCTCAGTTATGAGGCCGCGGATGCCCGCTGGCAGGCGGCCGGAGACGGTAAAGTTACCGACCGGTCCTTCAAAACAGCTATTGAGCGGCTGGTTAAGGCAGGATATAACCCCGGTCAATTGCAGGCGTATATCCTGTCGGGCCTGCCCGGCCAAACTCTGGATGAGGTTGCCGCCTCCGCGCGAAAGGTGCACGAATTGGGCCTGATTGTGCGGCTGTGCCAATATAGCCCTATACCAGGTACGCCTTTATTCGGAAAAACCTGCAACGAGTTTGACATCGATCCCGACGAGCCATTATTACATAATAACTCGGCATTACCGGTATTCGTCCGAACAGTAGGTTTTGCACAATTCGAGCAGTTTAAAGCCCATATCAGCCGCGAAAATCAGCGTTTAATCGCAACTTCTACCGCCGGCGACAGGCCAAATGACCCCACGGTTGAAGATTGACAAGCGCGCCGTCCAGCGATATAAGTACGTTTCTGTTAAGCGCCCGTGGCTCAACTGGATAGAGCATCGGTCTACGGAACCGAAGGTTACAGGTTCGAATCCTGTCGGGCGTAGTGGTGGTGAGATGTCCTTTTCGCAAGCATCCCGCCTGTTGGGAAAGTTGGGGTAAATTATCCAGGAAAGGACCGTTCCTTGTGGTAAATACAGGCATTATCCTAATGATTTTGTTGTGGGCATGTTCGAATGTATTGTCAGCTTCGCCGGGCCTCATCACGCTTCGGGTGGAGGAGGAAGCTCCGGCGGAATTGCCCCTGTCGATTGAAATCCCCGAAGGCATGGAGCCAAATGCGTCGTTGGCGCTTTATCGATTGACGGAAGGTAAAAAAATTCCTCTGACGTGTCAGAAAGAATCGGGAACACCGGCGCGGTTGTGGTTTATGCCGGATGCATCCCTTAAGGCCGGAGAAAAGGTAACCCTGGAGCTTGTCGCTGCCGAAGTTGCACCGGAGGCAAAAGTTACGGCCAATCGCGATGAGAAGGCCATCACCCTGCGCTGCGGCGACGCCGATATCCTTCGCTACTACCACGCTGTGCATGATGTGCCCGAAGGCGTCGATCCTCTGTATCGCCGCAGCGGCTTTATTCATCCGCTCTGGTCGCCGGGCGGCATGGTCCTGACGGAGATTCAACCCAAAGATCATTACCATCATTACGGTATCTGGAGCCCGTGGACCAAAACGCGGGTGGAAGGCCGGGAGGTGGATTTCTGGAACCTCGGTGAAGGCCAGGGAACAGTGCGCTGCCGCCAGATTCTGGACACTATCTCCGGGCCGCTTTTCAGCGGTTTTACGGTGATTCAGGACCACGTCGTGCTCAAGCCGGCCGAAAAAGTCGCCATCCGGGAACATTACACCGTGCGCGCTTTCCCCATTCGCATCGCCAATGTTTCTGCCTGGCTCGTTGACATTACCAGTATTCAGCGTAACCAACTCGATACCCTCATCGAACTGCCCGCCTATCGTTACGGCGGCGGCCTGGGTTTTCGGGCGACTTCGGCCTGGAACAAAGAAACCTCCAGCGTGTTGACTTCGGAAGGCAAAACCCGCAACGCCGCCGACACCACGCGGGCGCGCTGGTGCTGGATTCGCGGCGTCGGCAAAGATGCCGGCTCCCCATCCGGCCTGGTGCTGATGAGTTGCCCCGCCAACTATGAACACCCTCAGCCCCTGCGGGTTTGGACCGAAGCCATGGGCGGCGAACAGGGCGAACTTTTCATTAATTTCTGCCCCACCAAACTGCAAAGCGGATCGCTGGAGCCGGGTCGTGATTATGTGCTGCGCTATCGCCTGCTGGCCTATGACGGTCAGATTTCAAAAAATGCCATCGAAACGGTCTGGCGTCATTACGCCACAGTGACATTATCTCCAACAACATCCATCGCCAGCCATTAGCCTTTCGGCAAGCGTAACGTTTGATATATTGGCCTCTTGTCGGACCGGGAAAGGGAGCCTATAATCTCGATACAGCCAATAGGAGTTCAACATGAGTCCATTGACGCGATTGACCAGCGATGACGCGATATGCCTGATTTCCCGGCTGGAAGACAGCTATCTTGCCCTGCCGCGGATACAGCATATCAGCAAGGCTTACCTGCCCAGCCGCACGGCCATTTATGGCCTGATTGAGCGGCTGTTCGGCGTGCTGTTTCCCGGCTTTTTCGGAGCGGAAAACCTCACCCGCGACAACATCAAATACCACCTCATCAACGAATTGCAGGAACTCAGCACCGCTCTGGCCCGGCAGATCAGCCAGTGCATGAGCCTGAACGCCGGCGGCCGCACCGACGCCATCGAACGCCAGGCGGCCGACGCCGCTTACGAATTCCTGATGAGCCTGCCGAAACTGCGGGAACTGCTCTCCACGGACGTGCTGGCCGGTTTCCAGGGCGATCCGGCCGCGACAGGCACCGACGAAGTAATCTTCAGCTATCCCGGGACCATCGCCATCGCCACGCAGCGCATGGCCCATGTGCTCTGGAACCTCAAGGTCCCGCTGATGCCCCGCATCATGACCGAGCACGCCCACAGCCGCACCGGCATCGACATCCACCCCGGCGCGACCATCGGCCCCAGCTTCTTCATCGACCACGGCACCGGCGTCGTCATCGGCGAAACCACCGTCATCGGCGAACGCTGCAAGCTTTATCAGGGCGTGACGCTGGGGGCACTGAGCTTTCCTCACGATGAAGAAGGCCAGATTCACCGCCAGTATAAACGCCACCCCACGCTCGAAGATGAAGTCGTCGTTTACGCCAATGCCACCATCCTCGGCGACATCACCATCGGCAAGGGCGCTACCGTCGGCGGCTCGGTATTCCTGACCAACTCCGTGCCGCCCGGCTCCACCGTCAGCAACAAGGCCGTCGAACTCAAATACCGCAACCGCCCCAACAGCCTCGACCGCGGCTACACCGCCAACTGGCAAATATAATAGGGCACAAGCACCCCGTCGGCAGAACACGGAAAAAGGGGATATTTTGAAAAATTTTTGCTTAATTTTATTAATCACTTCGCCGATATAAAAGACAGAAACGTAAGTTTTCTTTATGTGGAAAGAGGTATATGGGGTTTAAACGCACCCTATATGCCTTTTTTTTATTTACTCAAACTGACCAATGGTTCAACACAATGGTGTATAATTGTTTGTAAAACAGGATATTAGCTTCGAATGTCATTC
>CAZOCV010000268.1:0-3490 GCA_964578395.1 uncultured Pirellulales bacterium | reverse complement strand
CGGGGAATATCCGCCCCGCTCGTGCGTAAACGCACGGTCGCCGTAGCGTCCCGTCCGACCGTTTTTAACTCATCCACGGCGAAACGCAGCGCCGCCGTCATGGCTGTACCCTCGGGGATTTGTACACTCAGGCTGTTACGACGGTCTTGAGCCTGCGTGGGCGTCTGACAACCATAAAGGATAAGAGCGGTCTCCAGAATGACAAGAGACATAAACATTTTTTTCATAACGTTGCCTTTTGACAAACGATATCCCGTTGCGAAGGTTTTAGCGGCATGAAGCCTATTATAAACTTTTCTTAAATTTGATTATAGTTATATAAATTCAAGTTAAAATGGATGATGTAAACAAAAATTTAGATAAAAGTGACATCGAACGACAGGCATGCAAAAGACATTTTGTCCCCTGACCGATTGATGCAACCGTTATTATGGCATAATTAGTTCCTGTTGCCCAAAGCACGTTTGGAGTTCAAGCTTCAGCTTGGCCTTATCGAAAACGGCGTTTGGTCGCGAAAAAACGGCCAGCCTGAAGGCTGAACTCCCAACGGATATCCTTTCGCAACATATACTAATTTGCTTGCGCAAATCCATTATAGATTCGTCAGCAAATTTTCCAACCGACGTCGCCAGTTTTGATAAAGGTGTTGATAGGAGGAAGTCATTGGCGTATCCGGCCCGATGACGCCGCAAGCTTCCAGGCCTACGAAGGCGTCATCCGTTGCAGGGTAAATAGCACAGCCAACTCCCGCGCCGCGCGCAGCGCCTTGCGCACCGTCGGTGTGATAGAGTTCCACCGGCGCACCGGTCAGCGATGCAACTATTTGGCCGAACAGCGGACTTAAAAACATGTTGGCCCGTCCGGCGCAGATGCGTTTTGGCTCAAGCCCCATAGGACGCATCACATCCATTCCGTAGTAAAGGGCGAAAACAATGCCCTCTTGCGCCGCCCGCAAAAGATGCCCCCGGCCGTGGATATTGAAGTTTAGCCCCTGTATGGATGCGCCGATATCGCGATTGCTGAGCGTGCGTTCTGCTCCATTGCCATAGGGGAAAATCATCAGACCGTCCGCGCCGGCAGGAACCGCTTCGGCCAAATCGTTCATTACGGAATAGTCCGCATCCGTGCCCATGACATGGTGTTTGAGCCAGCTATAGAGAATGCCTGCGCCATTGAGGCACAGCAAAACGCCCAGCCGCGGCCGGTCGGGCTGATGATTGACGTGGGCGAAAATATTAACCCGTGCGGCCGAGTCGGGACAGCCCCGGTCCGTGACGCCATAGACCACGCCGCTGGTGCCGGCCGTAGCGGCGATATCGCCCGGCTGCAAAGCCCGCAGCGAAAAGGCGTTATTGGGCTGGTCGCCGGCGCGATAGGTCAGCGGGATACCCGCAGGCAGCCCCAGTTCCTTCGCGGCCGTGGCGGTCAGTTCGCCCTGCACGCCAAACGTCGGGCATAATTCCGGCAATAGGCCGGCATCCAGACCGTAATGGTCAAGTAACATTTGCGCCGGCTGATGGCGATGAAAGTTCCAGAAAATACCTTCCGACAGTCCGCTGATGGTGGTGGCGATTTTTCCGGTGAGCCGGTAAGCGATATAATCGCCGGGCAGCATGATTTTCGCTATGTGCCGGTAAATCTCAGGTTCGTTTTGCCTGACCCAGGCCAGCTTCGAGGCGGTGAAATTTCCGGGCAGGTTATAGAGTTCGTTCAAGCATACTTTTTCACCCAGCGCCGCCGCCGCTTGCCTGCCGATATCGACGGCGCGGCTGTCACACCAGATAATCGCCGGACGAAGCACCCGCCCCTGAGCATCCACCGCAACCAGCCCGTGCATCTGGTAAGCGATACCTATGGCTTTCACCGCGGCAAACGCCTGCGGAGCGGCGGTGCGTATATGCGCGGCGGCCTGCTTGACATGCGTCCACCATGTTTCGGGATTCTGCTGGGCCCAGCCCGGCCGGGGCGCATCAATAGTCAGTTCCGTCGCCGGCGAGTTCGCCCTGGCGACGGTTTTGCCGCTTGCTGCGTCCAGCAGACACGCCTTCACCGAGGAACTGCCAACGTCAATGCCGAGCAGATACATTTGCGGCTCTCGCTGATAGAATCGGTATTCGTATAAGGCTTTCAGCCGCCGTTCACGGTGCCTGCACCGTTAGCGTCACCTGCTGCAAGTCTTCATCGCGTGAAGAATTGCCGACCATAATGCTGAATTCGCCCGGTTCCACGACATAATTCATGTCGATGTTATAAAAGGCCAGACTTTCGGGGGTGATGTCCAGTGCGACGGTTTGGCTTTGCTGTGGAGCCAGCGTGATGCGACGAAAACCTTTGAGTTCCTTGACCGGCCGGGTAACGCTGCTGAAGTTGTCGCGGATATACATCTGCACCACTTCATCGCCGGCCACATCACCCGTATTGGTGACATCCACCAGCACGCGCGTGGTTTCGTTCGGGGCCATGACATTTTTCTCCAGCCGCACATTACGGAAAGAAAAACGGGTGTAACTCAGGCCATAACCAAAGGCAAACAGCGGCCCGACATCATCGAGCAGATACCCGCGGCGGGCCGAAGGCTTGTAATTGTAATACGCCGGCAGATGCCCGGCGCTGCGGGGAACGGTAATCGGCAGTTTGCCGCCGGGGTTCACCTTGCCGAAGAGCACCTCGGCCGCCGCCCGTCCGGCTTCCTGGCCGAGGTACCAGCACTCAAAAATAGCGTTCGCCTTTTGGGCGACATTCGTAATCGAATTCGGCCGGCCGTGGAACAAAAAGACAATCACCGGTTTGCCGGTGGCGACGGCGGCGTCAACAAGTTCATCCTGACGGCCGATTAAATCCAGACTGGCCCGGTCGCCCAGATGCTTGCGGCTCCAGGCCTCGCGGCAGGTTTGCTCGTTGCCGCCGAGGGCCAGCACAATGGCATCGGCTTTCTCTGCCATTTCCATCGCTTCGGCGATCAAGCGGCGATCTTCCTGCGGGTCTCCCAGTTTCACCTCATCGGCATACCACGACTGGCCCTGGGTAATCGGACAGCCGGGGTGGTGCAGCACTTCCACGGCATCGCCGACATAATCCCGAATGCCCTGCAGGAGCGTGATGGTCTGTTTGGGCCAGGCGCTATAACCGCCCAGCAGCACGCGGTCGGCGTTGGGTCCAATCACGGCGAGCGTTTTAATTTTGGCCTTATCCAGCGGGACGATATCGCCATCATTCTTCAAAAGCGTTATGGTTTTTTGCGCGGCTTCCAGTGCCAGTTGGCGATGCTCCTGGCAGCCGACAATCGCTTCGGCCTTATCGGGATCGACATACGGGTCTTCAAACAGGCCCAGCTTGAACTTCCACGCCAGCATGGGCGCTACCAGTTCATCCAGTTGCGTTTCGCTGAGCGTCCCTTCCCGCACCAGTTCGACCAGATAGGCATAACAATCTATATCCGGCAGTTCGATATTTACTCCCGCCCGCACCGCCAGTTCCGCGGCGTGTTTGG
>CAZOCV010000267.1:1489-3502 GCA_964578395.1 uncultured Pirellulales bacterium | reverse complement strand
GCCCTCAGCATTGACTGGCCGGTCGCCCACCCGGTGCTATCGGAGAAGGACCGCCGCCATCCCACGCTGGCGGCCGCGAGGCCGGAGCATCTGCCGGCCTATTAACACTGCAGCGCAACTATAGTCGAAAAACGCTTTTACAACGGTGAAATCAAAGATTAAAAATGAAAATGCAAAATCACAAATTAAAATGCAAAAAGGGTTCCTTTGCCGCCAAGGATCGGTTTGCCGGCGCCGGTAAAGTGATAATCCGGCTTATTACTCGACTGTTCGCAGGAGATAATCGCCCTTTTTATGGCGTTTCTAAAGCTTTATTTTGCCCTCTTCGCCCTTTTCTTCCGCGCGGGTGCGCAGGGAGAATTCCTGGAGGTAATACTGCATAATCGGCCCGAGGCGTTCGGCACGATGGATGGTCATGCGCATGATGTCGCCGGGGCCGATGGGCTCCAGGGCCAGACCCAGATCGTCGAGGCTGCGAATCGCCTCGCTATTGACGGCGACAATCACATCGCCGGGCTTGATGCCGGCATTATGGGCCGGGGCGTATTTTTCCACCGCCAAGATGACCACGCTACCGATGTCGCCGGGGAGATTGCCGTACTGGCGTTTGAGTTCGGCCGTAACCGCCTGCACCTCCAGGCCCAATCGCTGCTGGGCGAGGGCTTTGGCATCCGGCCGCTGGCGCTGAGCCAGCGTCACCTCCAGCCGCAGCGGCGCAGCAGACTCGCCATTTCGCCCCACGGTAAAGGCGATACTCTCGCCGGGATTATGATCGAGTAATTCCAGTTGAAATTCCAGGGCGGATAGCACCGCCGCAGCGCCTATGGCCGTCACCACATCGCCGACCTGGAAACCGGCCGTAGCCGCGGGGCTTTCCGACCGCACATAACGCACCAGCGCCCCGCGGGTCTGTCGCGGTGCGGCATCTTTCGGCTCGGTCCAGGCGTCCACCACATCGGCCCCGAAATCCAGCCGGTACAGCCGCTCGACGCTGACCATTTTGCCGGCCGATTCCCGCAGGCGGTTGATAGGGATGGAAAAGCCGATGCCCTGGGCGGCCTTGCGGATGGCGTTGTTGATGCCGATGACCTCGCCCTTCATGTTGATGAGCGGCCCGCCGCTGTTGCCGGGGTTGATGGGGGCGGAAATCTGAATCAGGTCCTGCGGCCCCTGCCGCTCATCCAGCACCACCTTGCGGTGAATGGCGCTGACGATGCCGTCGGTGAGCGTCTGCGAATAGCCGAAGGGATTGCCGATGGCCAGCACGGTTTCGCCGATGAGCAGGTCGTCACTGTCGCCCAGCGTTACCGTCGGCAGCGGCCCCGGCGCTGTTATCTTCAGCAGGGCCAGGTCCAGCCCTTCATCCATGGCCACCACCTCGCCCTGGCATTCCTTGGCGTCGGCCATAATGACGGTGATTTCCGTGGCGTTCTTGACCACGTGGGCGTTGGTGACCAAGTAGCCGCGCGGGTGGATGATAAACCCGCTGCCCAGCGACGGCCGCCGGTCGCGCTGCTGAAAAAACGGAAAATCCTCCAATATCCAGTTATACATCTCATCCCGCGTGGAGATGTCACGCTTGCCGAGAATACTGACCACAGCGTCTTTGTTCTTCTCGAACGCCTCCACAATCGGCGTCCGCCGCGAGACGGCGGCGGTATCTACGCTTGTCAAACTAAATATTGTTACTAAAACAATCACATTACGTAATTTACTTCGAATGTAAAACATCACATCCATAATCTTCGACCTATCCTCCAAGTTAGCCTTTCTTATAAAACGCTTATTGTTGCTGCAATAAATCCAGCAGCCACTTTTTATCACCTTGTTGAGCCATATCTCTTACCGTAAGTTTTTTCTCATCAGCAATATCTATCTCTGCCCCCGCCTGAAGAAGTAGTCGTGCTATTTCAATATCATTATTAATCACGGCATAGTGCAGAGGCGTCTTTTTATAATACTTTGTTTGAGCATTCACGTTCGCCTCATGATCGATAAGTATTTTCGCGATTT
>CAZOCV010000267.1:0-1479 GCA_964578395.1 uncultured Pirellulales bacterium | reverse complement strand
TTTTCAAATTATTTCTCTCAACAGCAGTATACAATGCTGTTTGCCCTTTATCCATATCTACAGCATTAACATTGGCACCTTGCTCCAACAAATACGCGACGATTTGTGGCCAGTCTTTATTAACCGCACATTGAAGTATCGGGCAATCATTCCAATAAACATCAACATCGGCTCCTCGTTCAACCAAAAATCGCAATTTCCCCATACCTTGCTCTTCCTCAAAATCGGAATAAGGATCAAATATCATTTGTAGAGGAGTACGACCTTTTTTGTCTTTTACGTCCACGTCCACTCCTCGTTTCAATGCCGCTTCCATGAGTTCGAGGGCATGTTTTCCCATCGCTACATGCAACAATGTCCTATCCATATTGTCCGAAGTCGCCATATCCGCTCCAGCATCAATCAAGATTTGAACTTTTTCCCAAGCAACATCGTCATGCAATTTGTCAGCGTATAAAAAAACGGGCGATTGTCCTGCATTATTACGATGGTTTACATCAATTTTATATTCCACCAAAATACGAAATGTCTCGATCCCATATGTATAATGTAAGGCGTTATTACCATGGGCATTAACTGCGTTCACGTTGGCGCCTTGTTGTATTAAATGCAGTAATGCATTTGAATTATCCCATATACAGGCCGCCATTAGCGGCGTTTCGCCGCTACTATCACATACATCTATCGGTATTTCCATGCCTAATAACAAGTCAATATTATGAATATCTCCCTTTCGAACTGCATAATGCAGTGATGTATTGGCAATCATTCCGAGGTTTTGTCGTAAATCCGCCCCGGCCTTGACCAACGTCTTAACCATCTCGTCATTTTTCCGGTCTAAAGCCAGCCCTACGCACGTAAATCCGTGTTCCTCATCCCCAAGATTAACATTCGCCCCTAAACTGGCCAGTAAATTTATTGTCTCTACATCACCTGCTCCAACAGCATAATGTATCGCCGCCCACCCGGCATCTTTTCCAACGGTATGACCCAAACCTGATTCAAACCAATTGTGATCATCGAGTTTATTGATTTCAGCACCATGCGCAACCAATAGACGTACTATATCCTCATATCCCAGTTCCGCGGCGTACCCCAGCGGTAAACGACCGGTATCATCCAAACCGTTGACGTCCACTTTTCCCGAATTCAATTGTTCCAATACGGCATTAGAATCTCCCTTTATTACCGCCACATGGAAGGGATTCTTCGAAGCCTCGGTATAAGCTTTAATCTGCCATCGACCTTCCTCCTGAGCCATTTCGGTTTCCACGGCGGCGGCTTCTTTCTCAAATTCCCGAGCCATTTCCTCCTGCCGGCGTTTCCATTGCTCCAAATTCGAATCCAATGATGGATTGGCATCCTTAATGAGCTTGGCAATGGCTTGATTCTCCGTAAGTTCTGCGACATCCATGGGGTTAAGGCCCTCGGCTGTCTTCAAAGATGGATCCGCACCAAGTTTGAGTAACAATTGCACCA
>CAZOCV010000266.1:0-3526 GCA_964578395.1 uncultured Pirellulales bacterium | reverse complement strand
AAAAAAGTTAGCCACAGATTGCACAGATAATCACTGATTATAATCTGTGTGAATCTGCGAAATCAGTGGCAAAAAATATAACCAGGGTGATCGATGGTTATATGATTATGCAAGATCGGAGTATTGGTTTGGATAAGAAAGTCAAAATCGGTTTGCCGAAAGGGTCTCTGCAGGACTCGACGTTTGATTTATTGCGGCGGGCGGGATTCGATGTGAACATTTCGTCGCGGAGTTATTTCCCCAGCTTTGACGATCCGCAACTGGAAGGGATTATGTTTCGCGCCCAGGAGATGAGCCGCTACGTACAGGAGGGAACGGTGGACGTGGGGCTGACGGGCTACGACTGGATTTGCGAAAACGGCTCTGATGTGGTGGAGGTGTGCGAGCTGATTTATTCCAAGGCGACGTCGCGGCCGGCGCGATGGGTGCTGGCGGTGCCGCAGGAATCGGCCGTACAGCGGACCGAGGACCTCCGCGGCGGCATTATCGCCACGGAGCTGGTCAATGTGACGCGGGATTATTTCACGCGGCGGCAGATCGATGTGCGGGTGGAATTTTCCTGGGGGGCGACGGAGGTAAAGGCCCGCCTGCTGGACGGCATCGTGGAGGTGACCGAGACGGGTTCAAGCCTCAAGGCCAATAACCTGCGGATTATTGATGAGGTGCTCTCGAGCACCACGCGGCTGATCGCCAACCGGGCGGCGTGGGCGGACCCCTTCAAGCGGGAAAAAATCGAGGATTTGGCCATCCTGCTGCACGGGGCGATTGAGGGGCGGGCCAAGGTGGGGCTGAAGATGAATCTGCCGGCGGAGCGGCTCAGGGAGGTGCTGGCGATTTTGCCGGCGGAGAAATCGCCGACGGTCAACCATTTGGCCGATGAGAAATTCGTGGCGATTGAGGTCGTGCTGGAGGAAACTCTGGCCCGCGACCTGATCGGCAAGGTCCGCCGCCTGGGCGCTTCGGGCATTTTTACCTACCCGCTGAACCTGGTGATACCGTAAAAAGCAACCACGGATTGCGCGGATTAACGCGGATTAAACCACGAAAAACACTAAATACTCGAAAAGTAATTTTAATATTTCTTTCGTGTTTTTTGTGTATTTCGTGGTTGAAAATCTTCGTGGATTTCGCGGTTAGATTATCCGGTATTATCTAGTGGTTTTGTTTAAGCTGGGCGGCGTTATAGTGTTTTTCGCGGTCGGTGATTTTTTCGGCCAGTTCTTCCGGCGTCAGCCACGTTACCTGCCCGTCAATTTGTAAGGCCGCGTGGCCGGAGGGGAGGAAGTGGAATTTTCGCGAGTTTTGTGTGGCCAGCAGGATGGTATCGGGCGGCGAATCAGGCATGATTTTCGTGGGGGCGTAGTCCAGGCTTTCCAGGTTGGCGTTGCGGGAGGAGATATCCCAGCTTAGCAGTTCATGCCGGGTGGGCAGGCGATTATGAGTGGACTGAAAGTGAATGATGCGGTGCCCGACGTCGGCCATAAATAATTGCAGTTCCCGTTTGGCCAGCGGCTCGCGAATCATAAACGTCGCCAGAGCCAGTAATACGGCCAGCAGCATTAATGACCAGAACCGCCGCCGAATAATCTGTTTTCGAATATTCTTTATTGATTTACTTTTGAGATTATCCATGAGTAATCTTTGTTTTAAGAATTTGTTGTTTGACGAGATATCTCACAAGCCAAAAGCATGGCGTCGAGATTATTTTGCACGCGTTGGGGCATTAATCGCATGGCAAACGGTTTGCTGTGTTTGTAAAAAGAAACGGCCAACGTGACGGGCGCATTAAAATAGACGCCTAAACGACAATACGACTTTCTGTAGCCCAATTGAGAAAGAAATTCATCGATATTGGTTTCATGCATGAGGGGGCGGGAGCCTCGATCAAATTCCTTGTGTTGTCCATCATTTAAATAGTGATGGGCGACGGTATAGAAAAAAAACATACATGGGATACAGGCTGGAATAGTCGGGGTCAAACGCCGCCTTGTCGCCCATAACGGTTTCGGGATAGATATAAAGCGTCATGTAAGCGATGAGTTTTCCATCGGCGAACACGCCCCACGCCTCCATATTTTGTGATGGATGATGTTTTGCAAGATTCCTCTTAAAATCGCTTTCGGATTCGATATGAGGATTAGTATATCGGGTTGTTGCTTGTAAATACACCCCGTAGGCGTTTTCGACCAGCCATTGATAGTCCACCCGGCGTATTTCGCTACGACTTAATCCTCGGCGGATGTTATGGCGGGTGCTTTTGCTGGTGATTAGATCGATGTTATAATCAGGAGTGTCGCAGATGCTTCGATACCAGGGGCCTTGCGTGCTGTAATCGCTATCGTAATTCCAAATAGCGCCCCAGGCTTTTTTTTGTTTAAGAAAAGGACGAACCATATTGATTGCCAGATTTTCCTTAAAAGGCGGACCAATATAAGTGAGCAATTTATTACTGCCTCTGGGAATCCAATACTGATTATCAAAGGGATTAAATATGCAATTCATATGATGATTATGATTCAGTTATTTATGCTTTATTAGTGGGTAAATATAAAATACGGGAAAATATGCCGAAAAGCCATTTAGTTTGAATGAGTTCAGCTACCTTAATTGCACCAGCTTTAATAATACCTTTAATACTTGGTAGATTATCAGATGCGGCCCATATCCAAAAATCATTTGTAGGTAAAAATGATGATGCAACAATTTGAATTTGGGAAGGATAAATATTATTTCCTCGAAAATTTGGAGCAGTTACGACAGATATAATGGCATAAGCATCCGGTGGTAAAAAAGGATATCGCCGTTTCATTTTTCTTGCCGGAACTAACCATTGAACATGTACAGGAGTATTGTTTGAATGACTTAATAAAATATACGTGTCCGCGGAACCATACTTTAATTTAAGATAAAGAATAGCTCCTCGAGATTGCAAAGTTCTCACCGATTGCCAGTCATTTGAACTCAATTCGCAAAGCTGTTTAATTTGCGTGTTAATGGTAACATTAGGCATAAGAAATGGCTGTGGCAAACGGTGCAAATGAAATACATCCTGTCTGGAACGGGAGTAAATAAACATAAAACAGATTAAATGCTCTAATGTCGGGACGAATGAAGGTTTTTTAATATTTCAAGATATTGTTGTCCAAGAGATTCTCGTGAAAAATGCGTCGTTACATACTTTCTTGAATTATTTACGTATTGCTTACGCAGGCATTCGTTATTTTTTAAAGATAAAACCGCCTCGGCGAAGGCATGGCTGTCTTCCGGCTCCACGTAAATACCGGCTTGCGCATCTTCCACTAACTCACGGGCGACACCATCAATGCCGATGATAATAGGGCGTTCGGCGGCCATATAGTCGAAAACTTTGTTGGGATATACCGTTTTGAATGTATCGCATTTTTTGAGGACGGCGGTGCACACATCGCTGGCGGCAATATAATCGGCGATTTCGTTTTTAGGAACGGGATCGACAAAGCAAACATTGTGCAGATTCCAATTTTTTGCTTTTTGCATCAATGCGGCT
>CAZOCV010000265.1:0-3550 GCA_964578395.1 uncultured Pirellulales bacterium | reverse complement strand
AATCCCAGCAGCGCCGCGCTATCCCGTTCGACGATCCCCCGCAAATGTTCGCGGGGCACCGCCGGCAGCACCGACTCCCGCGTTAGCCGATTCAGATTATACAGCGCCTCCACCGCCTCTTTCACCGTAAACGAAGGATAATCGCTTCCGAAAATCAGCTTATCGATCACCCGGTACTCATGCGCCAAATTCAGCATCCGGTACGCCTGCCACGGTTTGCCCGCCAGTCCCGCCACATCCGCGAATACCTGCCGATGCTTCGCCAACAGCGACATCGTCTGCTCCGCCCACGGAAATCCCAGGTGCGATATCACCATACGCAGCTCCGGAAACTCCCGCGCGATCTCATCCAGCAGCATCGGCTGCGCATACGCCAGCACCGCACTGCTCGGCAGCGTCTCTCCCTGCAAAAAATAAATCGGCAATTTCAATTCCTGCGCCGTCTCATAAACTCTCAGCAGCCGCGAATCGCACGGATGCACCTGCTGGCACGCCGGACTCAGCGTCAATCCCGAAAACCCTTCATCCCGCAGCCGCTTGATGGCATCCCGAATCTTATCGTCGCTCGGATCAATTCCCGCAAAAGCCCACAGCCGTTTGGGATGCTGCCGCACACTTTCCCGCAAGGCGGCATTGGGTATTTCCGCCCCCAGCCCCCGGCCGACAAAACCCAGCAAAAAAACACCCTCCGCCGGCTCGCACGCCGCCAATACATCCTCACCCGTTATACACGGCTGATTCGGACCGCCCAAACACGAGAACCGCTCCCCATTCCCCAATTTTGTTCCGCCCGGCCTGATGTGACAATGTCCGTCGATAATCATACGCTAACTTCTTATTTTAAATGATGTTATATACAAATACATAAAAAGCATTACGCAATTTATACTGAAATTCCTAATTTAATAAGCAGTTTCCTTTTCGGTCGTATTTTATATCAAATTTACTACCAACGCACGTCAAAACCCTGCTTCTGCCGTATAGTATCCCTCTCGGAATTTCATACATTCCTGATAAAAACTTTGTTAACAGAAGGCACCCCTCTAATAAGTATATGATGCGAAAAAGAATTTTTGTCATTCCTGCGCAGGCTTGTCCCCGCGCTGGCGGGGAGCCTGTCCTTGCCCCGATCGGCGACGGGAATCCGTGCTTTTTCCCGCCGATGACCGTTCCGCCCAGCCCGTCATTCCCGCGCAGGCGGGAATCCAGTATTTCCGTCTGGATACCCGCTTTCGCGGGTATGACAGAGTCGCGCCATGGCATTGGGCAACAGAAACTGATTACTGATTTTTGCGCAGTCGGCGAATATCGCTGATTAAAAAAATGCGGCCGGACTGCTCATCAGCCCAGCCGCAAAACCTGGAGGCGACGGGAGTTGAACCCGTATTTGCGCGATGCGACCGCGCTGTGCTCCCATTACACCACGCCCCCGGATATCATGGGAAAAATTATAAACACAAAGGGTATTTGTTGCAACCGTAATTTTATGGCCAGGAAAACGGATAATCGAGTTATAAACAGGAGTGAAAAAGCCTCGTTTATGGCCAAAATCACCCAAAAAAAGTGAAATACAGCATAAAAGTTTAATTTAAGTTGAAAAAACGGCTCCAGCGGAGATATATATTCCAAGATAATACCTATGGAGCCAATATGGCGTCAATCATGCGGAAGGCAGTTTTCCAAAGAGATTTTCCGAAATTTAATACATTTTTAAGTGAAAGGACGGTAACTATGTCGCGTTTAAGCCTTTATTTGACCATTTGCAGTTTACTTTGGGCGGCGGGGTGTTGGGCGGCGGCAAGCGGCCCATCGCAGGTGGATCCGGCCGCATTGAAGAACTGGCAGGACATGCGGTTCGGCATGTTTATCCACTGGGGGCCGGTGAGTCTGACGGGTGAGGAAATCGGCTGGTCGCGGGGGCAGGAAACGCCCATTGAGCAATATGATGCGCTTTATAAACAATTCAATCCCGAGCAGTTCAACGCCGAGGATTGGGTGAAGGTCGCGCGGGAAACGGGGATGAAATACATCGTGCTGACCACGAAACATCATGATGGGTTCTGCCTGTGGGATACGAAGCAAACGGATTATAATATCATGAACTCGCCGTTCAAGCGGGACGTGGTGGCGGAACTGGCGGCGGCGTGCAAGAAACAGGGGATAGCGTTCGGCACGTATTATTCCACCTGCGACTGGCACCATCGGGATTTTCCCCGAACCAGTCCGGGCGGGCAGGTGAAACGTGACGTGCACAATCTGGACCGTTACACCGAATACCTCAAGGCGCAGGTTAAAGAATTGCTCACGGGCTATGGGCCGCTGGTGACGATATGGTTTGATGTGCCGCAGGAATTCGACGCCGTGCGGGGTCAGGGGGTTATTGATTTTGTCCGTGCTTTGCAGCCGGACCTCGTGGTCAATAATCGCACCGGTGCAAAAGGTGACTACAGCACGCCGGAACAGCGCATCGGCAGCTTTGACCGCCAGCGGCCGTGGGAGACCTGCATGACGATTTGCCGGCAGTGGGCGTGGAAGCCGGATGATTTGATGAAATCGCGGGAGGAGTGCCTGCGGGCGCTGATTTATACGATAGGCGGCGATGGGAACCTGCTGTTTAACGTCGGGCCGATGCCGGATGGACGAATCGAGCTACGCCAGGTGGAACGGCTAAAAGAGATGGGCCAGTGGGTGCGCCAGCATGAAGAGGGCATTTACGGCACGCGGGGCGGGCCGTTCAAGCCCGGTTCGTGGGGCGCTTCGACCTGCAAGGGCAAGGCGATTTATTTGTATGTTTTGCAGTGGCCGGACGGCCAGCCGCTGCAACTGCCGGCGATTTCGCCGGCGATTACCGAGGCCAAAACGCTCTGCGGCGGCCCGGTGCAATACCGGCAGAGCGCTGAGGCCGTAGAGGTGGACGTCGCCCCGGATAAACGATGCCCGTTTGTCACGGTTATCAAACTGACCGTTGAGGGAGAGGCGTTTTCCATACCGCCCTGCGCGGTGTCCGTCAGCGGTTCGGCGGCGTATGGAAAGAGCGCGACGGCTTCGAATACATTCAAGAACGATACCGATTATGGGCCGGACAAGGCGCTGGATGATGATGCGGAGACGCGCTGGGCGACGGATGGCGGGGTGCGTTCGGCCTGGCTGGCGGTTGATCTGGGTGAGGAGGTGACGGTGGACAGCGCGATGATAGATGAACGCGGCTGGGACCGTGTGCAAAAATTCGAACTGCAATATCAGGCCGGGGACGAGTGGCAAACCGTATGCGCCGGGACGACGATAGGAGCACAAAAGCGGCTGAGCTTTGCACCGACCAAGGCGCGACATTTCCGGCTCAATATTCTCGACGCGACGGATGGGCCGACGATATGGGAATTTCAGTTATTTAAGTTGAAGAAGTGATTTTAACGCGACCGAATTAAAGAAATACCGAAAAAGGTTCCTGACACCTTTATTTTCGACCAGCGCCCGTGGGAGACCTGCATGACGATATGTCAGCAGTGGGCGTGGAAGCCGGATGATTTGATGAAATCGCGGGAGGAATGTT
>CAZOCV010000264.1:0-3587 GCA_964578395.1 uncultured Pirellulales bacterium | reverse complement strand
TTATTCGTTCACCGGCGCGAAGGGCGTTTCATCGTCGATCAACTCGAGTTCTCGCAGGGCGTTGAAGGCGGCGAGCTGTTCGGCTTCTTTCTTGCTCGGACCCCAGGCGGAGGGGAACCGCTGTGCGCCCAGGGCGACGCAGATTTCAAAGCATTTGCTGTGGTCCGGGCCTTTTTCATCGAGCAGTTCGTAATGCGGCGTCACGTCCATCTTACGCTGGGCATGCTGCTGCAGGAGGCTTTTATAATTTTCCTGATGCTGGTTGGCGTCGGCTTCTTGCAGCAGCGGCTCAAACCAGTGCACCAGGAACGCCCAGGCGGCTTCCTGTCCGCCGTCGAGATAAATCGCCCCGATGACCGACTCAAATACCGCAGCCAGACAGGAACTGGGGATGCGGCGATGGTTAAGCATGCCCTTGCCGACGCGGAGATAATTTTGCAGGCCGATTTCCTGGGCCAGCCGGCTGCACGTGCGGCGGGACACCAGCATGCTTTTGACTTTGGTTAATTCGCCTTCGAGATAGTTGGGAAAGCGATTGTAAAGTTCATGGCAGACAACCAGCCCCAGGATAGCGTCGCCGAGAAACTCCAGGCGTTCATTGCTGTCCACACGATGGTCTGAAAGCGAGGCATGCGTCAGGGACTTATCGAGAAGTTGAGGATTTTTGAAGGTATAACCGATGGCTTGCTGGCATTGGGCCAACGAAGGGTGTATATTATCCATATAATTCAACCATTAAACGGCAAGCCGAGGACGAAAAAGGCTCAATAAAAGCCCTTAAGCCGTTTTCGTCATAGGCCCGCAGCCACATCAGGGGGTCATTGACCTGCTCCCGCGAGCACATCTAAAACCACCAGTTGAAAACAGCATTATACCAGCAATAGTGCGTAAATGTCAATACCAGACATGAAAACCATTATTTATAAGCAATATTGCGGTAAGTGGCTTATTTTCCTTGATTTAGACAGGGTCTGGGGCATAATGGCAGCTTGTCGGTTGAATCGGCGAACCTGGTGAGAGATTGTAACTGATTGTGATATGGGAAGTTGTGACGATGAAGCAAAAATGGACATTTTTTTTTACGATTTTGCTGATTTTAGGGGCAATGAATCAGGCCGATATCAGCGCCGAGGCGGTTAAATCCAATTATATTGGCGTAGAGGAGTTGCAGACAGGGATGAAAGGCTATGGCCTGACGGTGTTTCATGGCACGCAGCCGGAGCGTTTCGAGGTCGAACTGGTTTCGGTGATGCGAAATTATAACGCTGGGCGGGATGCTTTTATCGTCCGATGCCTGGATAAGCGGTTCGATGTCGCTCGCGGCGTGCAGGGGTGCAGCGGGTCGCCCGTCTATTTTGAGGGGCGGCTGGCCGGGGCGATGGCGTTCGGGTGGTCATACGGCATCGAGCCGCTTTATGGGGTAACACCGATTGCCCAGATGCTGGAGGTGCAAGGGGCGGCGATTAAAGGTGCAGGGGATACAGGGTCGTCGCGGAGGGCGCTGCTGGAAAGGTCCGATTACACGGAATTGATGACGGGGGAATTGTTCAGTCAGGAGCAAGTAAATGCCTGGATGAGCCGGTCGATGTTTTCTCGGCGTTCGGACAGTGACCAGACAGAAGCGAAGATGCTGACGCCGTTACTTTTGGTCAACGGCATTGACGGTCGAACGTTCGAGGAACTGCAAAGCTGGATGGGGCCGCTGCGGGTAGAGGCCGTAGCCGGCGGCGGGGCGGGGAAAGATGCCGCCGATGCTCCGAAAGCACAGCTTATTCCCGGAGCTACGGTGACATCGCCCCTGATTACGGGTGATATCAATGGGGCGGTGCTCGGAACGGTTACGGAAGTCGTCGGTGAAAAAATCTATGCCTTTGGCCATGCCTGGAATGGCGAAGGGCCGGTTACCTGGCCGCTGGCGACGGGTTATATTCATACCTTTATCAGCCGCACCAGTATGTCCTTCAAACTGGGCGATGCTCTGGAGATTGTGGGCACGCTGCAGGCGGACGAAGCGACGGCGGTTTACGGCACTATCGGCGAAGCACCCGCGATGATACCCGTGACCGTCGAGGTGCAATGGCCCTATCGAAATGACACGCGGCGGTTTGAGATGGAAATTGCATGCGATGAACTGGAAACTCCTTCTCTGGCGGCGATGGTTCTTACCGGCGCGTTAAATCAAAAAGGCGGAATGCCTCGTTTTCACCATGTACGTTATGAAGGCGAACTCTGTTTTAAGGGATTCGCGCCGCTGCATTTTGAAGGCGTGGATACGAATAACGGGGCGCGGGGTTTGTCGCGGGATATGTTTAGCATTATCGGTTACATGATGGGCAATCCCTGGCGGTCGGTTAACCTGGAGTCGATGAGCGTCAAGGCTTTTATTGATGAAGGTGATACGCAGGCGGCGCTGCGCGACGTGCAATTGAATCGCACCACGTTTGCACCGGGCGAGACCATTGAGGCCATCGTCCGGATGGAGCCGTTGCGGGACGAAATTCAAACCGCCCAACTCAGTCTGACGTTGCCCGAAGATTTGCCCGACGGCGTTTATCCATTGGTGGTTACCACCTCGGAGGGTTATCGCAATTTGCTGAGCCGGGCGCAAACCTACAAATATCGCGCGGAAAGCGTCGAAGATGTGTATCGCATTCTTTCCGAACGATTGACCTATCGCAATGATGGTTTATATTTATGTATGGTGCAGCCGCGGCAGGGGATGTCCCTGCGCACCGAAGGATTTATGCACCTGCCTTCGAGCCGGGCCATGTTGTTAACCGATAAGCGCCGGGAAATCCCCACGGCGTCGATTAGCCGCTTACTCACCAGTCAAGCGCAATTGAGTTATATTCCCACGGGCCAGTCCGAGTTTGAGATTGAGGTGAAACGCCGGATCGACTGATTTCCGGCCTTCAGTAAAACGGACGGACGATTATGCCCGAAACTCTTTCACAACGCATCGCCCAGCGGCTATTGCCGCGGGTCAAATCACCGGCACAATACATCGGCGGAGAAGTGAACCAGCCGGCCAAAGTACGCGGTGAAGCCGACATGCGGGTGGCGCTGGCGTTTCCGGATACGTATGCCGTGGGCATGAGTAACGTGGGGCTGGCGATTTTGTACGAAGCCGTGAATCGCCTCGAAGGCGTAGCGGCCGAACGGGTGTTTTGTCCCTGGATGGACGCCGCCGACGTGATGCGGCAGGAAGGCATCGGGCTGTTTAGCTGGGACTCGCATCGCGCGGTGGCGGATTTCGATATCCTGGGAATCAGCTTGCAGCATGAATTGTCTTATAGCAATGTGCTGTATCTGCTGGACCTGGCGGGATTGCCTTTTCGTTCTGCGCAACGGGATGAACGCTATCCACTGGTAGTTGGCGGCGGCCCGATGGCCGATTGCTGCGCGCCGGTGGCGGACTTTTTCGATATGATTATCCTCGGCGAAGGGGAAGAGGTTTTTCCGGGGGTCATTGAATATTATCGGCAGTTGCGGCGGCAGGGATGGTCGCGGCGTGACATACTGGCGGAGCTGACGCGGCGTTTTGATAGCGTATATGTGCCCGCCTTTTATGAGGTAAGCTATTTTCC
>CAZOCV010000263.1:0-3685 GCA_964578395.1 uncultured Pirellulales bacterium | reverse complement strand
GTGATCAAGGGGGTGTCGGGGGCGAAGGATGATCAGTTGAAAGCGGGGTATGGCGGAAGTTTCAGCTATTTTGAGTTGGGCAAGGCGATCAAGCTGGAGGAGATATTGACGGGCAAGAACATGCCCTCTTATGAGGATTTGGCGCGGTATGTGTTTTATACGGCGACGGGGGAGGAGTTTGATCCGAACGCGGTCAAGCCGGATAAGCATTTTATCGGGGAGAGCAAGGATTATCTGGTCTATCTGTTTTATCAGCCGGATTTGGCCTATTTGAAACAAACCGCGCTGACGATGGAACGCGCCTTAAAGCTGGGCGCGTATAAGAAGAAGAGACGGCTGGTGTTCGCGCCGACCAAATATCTGGACCAGGATCATCTGGACGCTCTGCGGATTGATTTTGCGCAGTTGCCGTTTGAGATATACAAGCTGGCGAAATAATGGAATCGAAAGACTATCAACTACGATGTTTGGAGCAGATCAAGGCGTATCTGAGCCTGCTGTATGAGTGGAAGCAGAAGAACGCCAAAGTCATCGCAGCGGCAGGGCCGGAGGCAGAACTGGATTTTCCGGCCAAAGCATGGGGACAACTGGATAGGATGTATGACCGTTATTTGTCACGGAAGGATGGGTTAGAACGGCCGCTACCGTGTTTTTGCCTGAAAGTACCGACGGGCGGAGGCAAGACCTTTCTGGCGGTCAAAACGATTGACTTGATCAATACGGCTTACCTGAAACAACAGACGGGTCTGGTGCTGTGGATTGTGCCGACATCGCAGATTTATAGCCAGACTCTTAAGAGCCTGCGCGACCGGGAGCATCCCTACCGCCAGCACCTGGACATCGCCAGCGGGGGGCGAACGATGATCATTGAAAAAACGGAGAAATTCACGCCGGAAGACGTCGAGGAAAACCTGGTGGTATTGATGCTCATGCTGCCCTCGGCGTCGCGGCAAAACAAGGATGTGCTGCGGATGTTCCGGGACAGCGGGTCGTTTTCGGAATTTTTTCCCCCGGAAGACCATCTCGATGCGAACGAGGCGTTATTAAAACGCATCAGCAATCTGGACACCTTTGAAAAGGAGGGGGCCTTCTGGGGAAAACAGATTAAAACCTCGCTGGGAAATACCCTGCGGCGTTTAAATCCGATTTTGATCATGGATGAAGGGCATAAGGCCTATAGCCAAACGGCCCGGGAGACGCTGGGGGGTTTTAATCCTTCGATTATCGTGGAGTTGTCCGCCACACCTCCCGATGAAAGCAATGTGCTGGTCGATATCACAGGGATTGAGCTTAATCGGGAAGAGATGATCAAGTTCGATCTGCATATAATCAACAAGGCTAGTCCCGACTGGAAGGATACGCTGCTTTCAGCGCATAATCATCTGGAATTGCTGGCGGAAAAGGCGAAAGACCATCAGGCCAATCAGGGCAAATACATCCGGCCCATTTGCCTGATTCAGGTCGAACGGACGGGCAAAGATCAGCGCAGCGGCAAATATATTCACGCCGAAGATGTTCGGGAGCATTTGCAGCAAATTTTGGGGATCGCCCCCGAAGAAGTGGCGATCAAGACCAGCGAAAAAGATGAATTAAAGGACGTGGACGATGTGGGCGGGCTGATGTCGCCAAACTGCAAAATACGTTATATTATCACCAAGCAGGCTTTGCAGGAAGGCTGGGACTGCGCGTTTGCGTATGTTCTTTGTGTTTTAACCAATCCGGGGTCAAAAACGGCCTTGACTCAACTGGTGGGGCGGATTTTGCGTCAACCGTACGCCCAGAAAACGAAGTGCAAGGAATTGGATGAAAGTTATGTGTTTTGTTTTCAGCAAAACGCCGGCCAACTGCTTTCAGATATTCGCAAAGGGTTCAGCGGCGAGGGCCTGGGCGATTTGAACGGGCGAATTGACATGGAGGATGATGGACAGGGAACGGAAACCCTTTTTGAAAAGGAAAGCCAGATACGGGATATTTACAGGACGAGCGCGGAAAACACCATTCTTCCGGTTTTCGCCATACGGGACGGCAATAAGTGGCGGCCGGTGAGTTATTTGATGGATATTGAGAGCCGGATACCATGGGAACAGGTTGATTTGCAATCGACGTATGCAACCTCATTAAGCGCATTGGAAGAAAAAGACATCGAGCAGATTGCCGCCATCTCGGATGATATTCATGAGGTTATTCGGCAAAGAGAAGTGCATGATCTGAAAAAAGGGAGTATTCGGATTGATTCGGTTTTTATGGCGCGACATCTTCTGGATCTGGTGCCGAATCCCTGGGTGGCCCATGAGATGGGCGAGAAGATATTGTCGCAATTTCTAAAAATTCACGGTGAAAAACTGGTGACCAATAATTTTGTGTTCATCATAGAGGAACTACGCAAGAATTTGGTCCAGGAAAAAAACCGTCTTGCCAGAGACATCTTTCACGAACTGTTACGCCAGTCGAAAATGCGGTTTCTGGTCATTTTGAATGAGATCGGGTTCCAGTTTCCCAAGAAGAAAAGGGTAAAAGCCAGCCGATGGTTAACCAAAAAAGACGGACAACCCCTGCAACGATCTTTATTTGATTTCGTACCGGAAGACAGCTTCAATAATTTGGAGAAAGAGGTTGCCTGGTACCTTGAAGACCAGGACAGGCTTTTGTGGTGGTACCGAAATGAGCCAAAAAAGGATTATGGCGTTCAGGGATGGAAAAAGAACAAGATTTACGCCGATTATGTTTTTACCAATACTGACGATGAGCCCAAGACATATAATCGGGTTTATGTGGTTGAAACGAAAGGTCTTCATTTGAAGAATGAGGACACGAATTATAAAAAGGATGTATTCCAGCTTTGTAATAAAATGGCAAAAATAACCACCCGTACACAACTTGGCATGGAATTGGATACGCAAAATATTGAATTTCATGTCATTGATGAGGACGAATGGCAGCGACGGCTGAATGGATTTTTTAACGCAGCAATTATTTAGTGATTGCCAATGGAGCCAAATCGCAGCGAAAAGAAGTTGGAGGCACGGAATAGCCTGCCGGAGGCGTTAAGGGCGGTATTCGATGATTTTGTGAGCGGCTACAAGTATGCGGAAATGATGCGTCATGGGGGGCCGTATGTGTCGTATATGGTGTTGGCGGGTATGGTGCGGGAGGGGAAAAGCTGGTTAATTGATTTGGGGCGGGGAGGGCAAGGCGCAACTGGGGCAAGACATGCTCACGCGAGCGTGAGCATGGCACCTGGTTTGCGGGGGTGGCAACCGGTCACATGGGCGGAGTTACCCCGTGTTATCACACGGGGCTAACAGAAAAACGCGCAGGCCACTTGGAGTTATAAGCGGGGGTGGTGTGGTTTGCGGCGGCGGCGGAGGGTTAGGCCGAAGGCGAGGAGGGCGAAGGTGGCGGGTTCGGGGACGGTGGTGGTCAGGAGGGGGACGACGTTTAGGGTGGCGCCGGGGATGGTTTTGAGGTTGTAGGGATGCTGGTAGTCAATGTCGTTGGGTTGGAACCAGGGGACGGCGGAGGCGTTGGCGAAATCGGGGAACGTGAGATACTCGTTATAGGAAGGGTCGATATAGACCCAGTTATCGCCGAAGCGAAGGGCAGAGTACATGTGTTGGCTGTAACGGAGCTTCCAGCGGGTTTCGGCGATAGCGAGATTGTCGGCGGGGATGCCGGCACGGTAAAG
>CAZOCV010000262.1:0-3713 GCA_964578395.1 uncultured Pirellulales bacterium | reverse complement strand
TGATATAGCAAAACACATGACCATCATTAATATTAAGAACGGCGTTACTGGCAGGGACAACCGGACTTCCGGTAGAGGTATGATATTTATATAACCCATTAACCAGCAGCGTATTGCCATTTTCAATATTAATAATACCCACATCGTCAACATTGCCAAGTCTCATACACAGGTCTGGAACCCTGTTGATATTGCCGACAAAATCGATTACTCCCGGCGCTCCCACCGTCGTCTGAATGGTCAACGTCGTCGTAACCGCACTTAAAGATGATACGCCGAGGAGTAAATGTCCCTGATTAACGTCCGCAGGGCCGCTATAGGTCACATAGGCGGGAACACCATCTTTTTCGTTCAGCGTCCAGGTGAAATTGTTATTTTCGTAGTAATTGATCGTATCACCATCGGTAATATTAACCACGCCTTCCCAGGTCAGGCTCTCGGTTATCACCGCCTGGGTGATACTGGCGCACACCAGCATAATAAATAGAGCCGCATTTGCTACAGAACGTTGCCTCTTCATAGATTCTCCTTTCATCAACATTATTATTCAAACCTGCTATCTTTAACGAACTTTTCGCCAAAACAGACCAAAGCCGCCCAGTCCCAGCAACAACATCGTGGCCGGTTCGGGAACAACCGCGGAAATCAGCACCGTCGGGCTGCTATTATAGATTCCGCCATCGGAAAAGACCAGCATGGTTCCCGGCTGGGCGTTAACAGAACCGGTAACTAAATCCACGCTATCTTTGGTGTACGCTGCATATGTTGCCTGGTCATACACATTGGCGATATCGGCCAAAAGCCGTAAGCTGCTGCCCTCGGCAATATTCACCATCATGCCGGTCATGGCACGTTCGCTAGCGTGGCTGATATAGCAAAACACATGACCATCATTAATATTAAGAACGGCGTTACTGGCAGGTACGACAGGGCTTCCGGTAGAGGTATGGTATTTATACAACCCATTAATCAGCAACGTGTTGCCATTTTCAATATTCAGGATACCCACGTCGTCAACATGGCCCACCTTCATGCACAGGTCTGGGTCTCTGCTGATGTTGCCGGCGTAATCGATCACTCCCGGCGCTCCCACCGTCGTCTGAATGGTCAACGTTGTCGTTACAGCACTCGATGTTGAGACGCCGAGGATGCAATGTCCCTGGTTAAGCGTCCCGCCGCTATAGAACACATTGGCAGGAACACCATCTTTTTCATTAAGTGTCCAGGTAAAACTGTTATTCTCGTAGTAATTAAACGTATCACCGTTGGTAATATTTACCACGCCTTCCCAGGTCTGACTCGTTGTTATTACCGCCTGGGCCACATTTGCCGCTAAAACCACTGCCAACAATACTCCAATAATTCTTTTCGTTTCCATTTTCGTCCTTCCTTTCCTTTTTTTAAAACAAATCACTAAATACACTTTCCATTACGAATCCTGGATTTACTTGCTCAATAGGCAGCCTCCTGTCAAATTCTCGACTTCATGTGTCATAACCTTATCATTCAAAGGTTTACTTTCGAACCGATAGTTTTTCATCAATGGTAATGGTCTTGATCTCCATCACCCGCTGCGGTTTCTCATCTGGCGCCAGCCAGTCGAAAAAACCGATTTCTTCCAAACCACGCTGCAAGGAAGCGGTTTCCGTATCGGATAACGCCACCAGCGGCAGCCGCGTCGGGCCGCAGTCCAGACCGATCAGCTTCATCATCGCCTTAAAAGCCGGCAAACCGCGATGCCGGGATACCACCCTCATCATCTCCACGCAATGGCCCTGCCACTTTTGCGCCCCGGCCATATCGCCCCGCCGGTAACAGGAAATCACACGATTTAACACGGGGGCGGCAAACGAAAATGATGTGCCGATGGAGGCCTTCGAGCCGACGCACAGGGCGCTGAGCAGCATCTGATCCGTGCCGAAAAACATGGAAAACCGCCCATTCTGGCACATGAGGCATTCCTGATATTCGTGGATGCTGGTCGTGCTGAACTTGATGCCGGCCAGAGAGGGGATGCTCTCCTTGCCGGCCTTGAGAAACTCAAACATGTCAAAGTTGGAGCCGGCGCGGGGCGTGTGATAATAAATAAACGGCAGGTCCGGCGCCCCGCGGCAGATTTCCTTAATGCTGGCCAGTAACGCCTGCAGATTCTCGCAGCGGAAATAACTGGGCTGATACGCCGAAATCATGTCGGCTTTTATTTCGCGGGCATGAGCGGCCAGACGCCGGGCGTCGGACAGGCAGTCACAGCCGACATTGACAATCGCCGGTATCCGTCCCCGCACGGCGGCAACGTAGTGTTCGGACACCGTCATACGTTCCTGACAGGTCAGCGACGGCGCTTCGCCGGTGCTGCCGCAGATATAGATGCCGCAGCCATTATCCGCCAGCACATGCTCCACGATAGCCTCAACAGGCTCCAGGTTCAGCGAACCATCAGGGTGCATCGGCGTAAAAACCGCGGGAACCAAACCGTTAAACTTCATGAACGCTACCTTTCCCAAAGATATATTCGTCACCAACTAAATTTCGCAAAATTGTCTAATAATCATATTTTGCCGGAACCAGGCAATATTCATTGTTGCGCAGATGATCCGGCGGATCATACATTTCCGTTTTATTGACATGCCCGTCAACAAAAACCATATTTAATTCCTGAGTTTCAGAAGAATGCATTTTCTGGTATAGTTTGTACTTCCGTGCGTATAATTGGCCACCCGTATAATATTCCGCGTACGTCCAGGTTCGGTCCCCGGCCATGCAAAAAAGTGATGGTTCGCGGATACTGCTGATTTTTTTGTTATATAATGTTTCAACGATACTCACCCCCCAGTTATCCCCAAGCGACGAAACCGTACTGCCGCCGGTTGCATATTGCATACCGGTATTGTAAATATAGCTTGTTCCATAAATGTCATAAAATGACCGTCCGGCTATCTCGCTCCAATTAGTAAAAAACAGTTCGGCTTCCGGTTGATAACCCTTATCCAGGGGACATTCCTGAACCTGCTTGCCCAGGTAGGGATCCAGCAGGCGAGGTATTAGTTCACCGGTGCTTTTTTCATTGCCCCAGAGTTTGGTGACATTAACATAATACAGACCTTGATTTGTGTATCCCCGTCGATCCGCTTCCTTCCGGTCATACAAAGGCAGCGCCATATCGTTCTCGACGGCGTACTCATAAACCCCCTTGCCTAATTGGCTTAATTGCGTGCCGCATACGGCCTTCTTGGCCTGTTCCCGCGCCTTGCTCAAGGCCGGAAGCAATATCGACACCAGCAGGGCAATGATGGACACCACCACCAATAGTTCGATGAGCGTAAAACCTAAGCTTTTAGAGAAATGCCTTTTATCCATGGCCATATCACCTTCCTATGCTACAAAGAGCGACCAACTCACTACATATATATTGGCTTAAAAGGCCCACCAAAAAAAGCTCAGGTTGCGAAAAAATTGTATCAGATAGCGTCAACCCTTATTTTCACAATTAGCGTTTGCCTTTTTAGTCAGAATTGAAAATAATTTCACAAAAAATATAACCGCATCTAAAATAAGGAGTTATATGTTCCGGCACGTCTTGGGGAATGCGCCTGCCCGGTTATCGGACGTAACGAAGTCATTTTAGCATTGTTTATTTGTATCATTTTTCGTATAATTCGGGGCATGAAGGAGCCACCTCGAATACTCATACGAGTTATTTTTCGCAAGCACTG
>CAZOCV010000261.1:0-3713 GCA_964578395.1 uncultured Pirellulales bacterium | reverse complement strand
CCCGCGCCCGGCCCGTCCGAAGCCGCGTTGACGCAAGCTTTAAAAATCAGCGTCCATCAGCGCAATCAGCGTCTAAAAAAATTGAATGCGGCCGACGCCGACGCAGAAGCATAGACGCTGATTTCACTGATTGCGCTGCCAGAAAACTTTAAATAGAATAGACAGGATTTACAGGATGAACAGGATGAAAGCTTAAAGTTTCTTATGAAAATCCTGAAAATCTTGTTAATCCTGTCTAAAAGATTCTTTGTCTTCTCCTCGATGTCTCGCGCTGGGGCAGCGAACGAAGGGAGCGGTCGAAAACGACAGAACCGGCGAAGCGGGAAAGGGCCCATGGCCCCTGTCTAAAAATCTTTTGCCTTATCTTCGTGCCCTTCGCGCCTTCGTGGTGAATAATAATATTAAGATTTTTAACCACGAAGGCCACGAAAAACACGAAGGCGGCGGAACAAAAATAAAAGATCAAAATGAAAAATGCAAAATGACAGATGAAAATGTAAAATCTTAATAGACAGGATTTACAGGATGAACCGGATGAAAGCCCAACGCCTGCGCTTAAAATCTTGTAAATCTTGTTCATCCTGTCTAAAAATCTTTTGCCTTCTTGTCGTATTCTTCGTTATGCCGGAATGGTAATCTTGTGCCGGTTGGCTTTGATGTACGCCAATACGGCTGGAGCGAGATCGCCGATATTTTTAAAGTAACGGCTGTCGCAGTCACTGAGGGCATCGGTGACATCTTCATCCAGTTCGTCGGTTGCTGTCTTGACGGCGTTCGTGGAGACAGGGCCATCGATATTCAGCAAATCGAGGGCTTCTTGCGTAAGTTCCGCCGCCTGGGCGCAACCGATACGCTCCAACGTCGCCACCAACTCAGCGGCATATTCGGGGAAGTTCCCGAAAAGCTGAAGATAACCTCCATTATTCACTTCTTGCTCGATCATCTCAACGACCAGCACGGTGCGTTCCTCGAGGGCGAGGCCTTGATATCCGGTTTTATCTTCTTTTTGGATTAACGCCTGTTGGAAGGCCACTACTAGCGAATCAATACGGCATTCGCCTTCGAGAGTAAGAAGCTCATCGGTGGTTTGTCCGGAATAGTTATCCAGCCATTTATCAGATGCCATATATTGCCTCCTTTCTCCGAGACGCTTGGCTTCAGGGCGCGTAAAGCTCGCTGAAGATGGCCCAGTCGGTGAGATTTACCTGGCCATCATGGTCCAAGTCGCCATCGCTACACCAGCTATTGGCTATCGTGCAGTCGGCTTCGAGCCATACCGCCGCCCAGACGACCATCTCGGCGAAATCCGTCGAGCAATCATTGGTCAGCGTATTGGGATTGGTATCAAAAGTTATGGTGGCGGTTGGGTTGTTCGCCTCAATCAGCCCTAGCCAGTTACAATATGCCGACGTATTTAATGGATTGTTAACGAGGCGAAGCGTTGTCAGATTCACCAGGCCCGCCAGAGGTGAAACATCGCTGATTTGATTTTCACCTAAATCAAGCACGGTTAAATTCGTTAAATCTGCCAAGGGCGAGATGTCGCTGATTTGATTTTCTTCTAAACCAAGCACGGATAAATTCGTTAAACCTGCCAGGGGAGAGATATCGCTGATTTGATTGGAATGCAAGTAAAGCCATGTCAAATTTGTTAGGCCCGTCAGAGGCGACACATCGCTGATTTTATTGGAACCCAAGTAAAGCTCCATCAAATTCGTCATACCCGCCAGGGGGAAGACATCGCTGATTTGATTGGAACCCAAGTCAAGCCCTAACAGATTCGTCATACCCGCCAGGGGGGAGGGGTCGCTGATCTGATTTTTCCACAAGTCAAGCCATATTAGATTCGTCAGCCCCGCCAGAGAGGAAATATCACTGATCTGATTGGAAAGCAAACTAAGCCCTGTCAAGTTCGTCAAGCCCGCCAGAGGTGAGATAACGCTGATCTGATTATTATATAACCGAAGTTCGTTTATATTCACGGCGTATTCCAGGCCGGTCAGGTCAGTAATGTTGCGATTGGAAGCATTGAGATAGGTCAGGCCCAGCATGTCCGTGGGCGTGGGGTCGTTAATGCCTAATTGGGCTTCCACGACGACCTTGAGGCGCAAGTCGGCAAAATAGACCGGGTGGGCCGAGATTTTGGGGGTGAGGGTTAGTAAGGCAGCCGCGACGATAAGAACGATAACTGTGGCGCGCATCGAACGTTACCTCCTAAATAGTCCAACGGGGCAATTATATGGTGGTCCCGACGGATGGATTTACTATAGCGGCTTGGGCCGGGGAAAGCAAGGCCGCAAGGCAAGCAGGCATTATCCTGGGGCCGGCGAAACCGCTCTAAAGGCATTAATAGACAGGATTTACATGATTAACAGGATGAAAGCTCAATACCTGTTCTTGAAATCTTGAAAATCTTGTCAATCCTGTCTATTTCTTCTTCTTGGTGGTTTTGTGTCTTGGTGAGAAAAATAAAGAGAGATGCTTCGCTCCGCTCAGCATGACATCATCCGTGTAATCCGCGTAATCCGCGGTTGAAATTATTCGCGTGCATTCGCGTTCCGTCTTCCGGCTTCGTTTATAACTACGCCGCGATAAATCGTGACTACACCGTGACAGGTCTCTGCGGCTTAAGAGAGATTCTTCACTGCGTTCAGAATGACAAAAATCCGTGCGAATCCGCGGTTAAAATTATTCGCCACGAATCCGCCTAAGGCGGACGAATGTTCACGAACTCATTATTCGGATAACGTCAGCGGCAGGGAAAACTGTTGTGGATCCTTGCCGGTGAAAAAGGCCAGGCGGCCTTTGATGGTTTTCTTTTGACCGGGCTTTACGTCGCCCACCAGGGGATCGGCATGCACGCAGGGATGGGTAGGATTGCCGATGAAGGACAAGGTATCCTCAAACCAGGTCATGCCCACCCAGTGCTGTTCGTCTGCGGATTTCGTGAGCACCCAGGGGGAATCGGCGACTTTCGGCCCGCCGCGCCAGCCTACACTATAACGGCCCGCAGGCTCAAGCTTCGCGGCTTGCGCCAGCGTCACCCACCCTTGAGCAGCGACGTGGACGAATTTGTTGTCCTGAGTATTTTGCGAGAACATTGCTGAAGGTTTCAGGAAACAGCAGGTTTGTAGGGTAATATTGGTTATATTCGCATCGCTGCGATTTTCAAAGCTCAATTCGTAATCAATGGCGGTTTCGTCGCGCCAAACCAGTTTGCCGCTAAAGCTCAGGCCGCGGGGCAAACGGCGTGAATAGGCGACGCCGTCGGGAAGATGTCGCCATTGAGTTGCGGGAAGCTCCTTGGGATATTCAATAGCGATACCGGGATTGATATGGCTGAGGAACCACAATCCTTCGTTGGAAAAAATAGCTTCCGGGAAGTCCAGCCATACGCAATCGGGGAACAGGGGATCTGACCACGGCGTGCGCACCCAGGCGATATGCTCCCATTCAAACCACGGCCGCCATACGCCGGGAAATACGCACAAGCCCGTCTGGCGAGCGTAAGGGGCCATGGACCCCGTCGTCATCGAACTCGATTGAGCGGAGGTCGCAGAGCAGGAGCACCCCACGAGTCCGGCGGCAACCGCCCCGGCAGAGACTTGTAACATATCACGTCGTTGTAATTTCATGGCTACCTCCTGTTTAGAGAAAGTATGAATATAAATAAAGAAAACAAACAATCTTAAGAGTGCGTTATTTACTCCAAA
>CAZOCV010000260.1:0-3856 GCA_964578395.1 uncultured Pirellulales bacterium | reverse complement strand
TCTCCGGCCCGCCATGCAAGCACAATTTCCCGAAGCCTTCCTCGGCCTAATTCCCTCTTTTTTTTCGGTTTTACAACTAGTTCCCGTTGCGGAAAAGAATGTTTGTCATTCCCGCGCAGGCGGGAATCCAGTGGTCGGAGACCGGAGCGGGCGGCGGACTTGAGCCGTCATTCCCGTGCAGAGCCTATCCTCGACCCAGTCGGAGGCGGGAATCCAGTATTTCCGTCTGGATACCCGCTTTCGCGGGTATGACAGTGTCGCGCCAAGGCTTTCCGTAAGAACAATTAACTACCAGACCATACCGTGGTTTGCAGCCATTGTTCGGCCAGCAGGATTACATCGGCGATATCGACCGTCTTGTCACGATTGAAATTGGCGGCAGCGGCGGCGTCGGTGCCGAGGTAAGCGCCGGCCAGACCGGCAAAATCCTCCAAATCAACATACCCGTCATTGGTCATATCCGTCAGCAGCGACCATCCCGCCGGCGGGCGGCTTGCCCGAAAGGTTCCCCCATAAGCGCCGATATTGACGCGGATATTGTTCGCCCCGGTTTCTACGGAACTATCCGCCGCGGGACTGCCGGCGTCGATGCAGCGGCTGGTGGCCTCGTCCGCCACCCAGCGGCTTTGGGCCGACGACAAAAACTGCTCGGCAAAAACCAGCAGGTCTCTGGTATCAACGATGCCGTCGCTGTCCAAATCCGCCGGCAGGAAAATGCCTTCAACCAGCCAGCTATTGCTCAATACCACGAAATCCCGCAAATCCACACAGCCGGAATCATCAAAATCCGCGCTGGGCGGGTCCAACAGCTGCCACCGGCCTGCCTGCGATTGCAAACGGTAATCGCCCCACACCCACACATCATCATTGGGGTCTTCCGGCACGCCGCCATCCTGCCAGTATCCCGGCCGAACGAACAGCGGGTCCACATCGATAACGCCCCGCCAGGTATCCCCGACATCAGGAACGATTCCCCGCATATTGCTGCATAGCGATGCAACCTTCGTCTGCGAGCTTTTCGAAATCGCCGCGCCGCTATCGTCCAGAATACAATGGCGAAAGGTCAGCATAAAAACTTTATTGGGATCATCAGGCCCGACGGCCACCGCCGTTCCCTCTGTCGCCCGGCCGCCGATAAAGATGCAGTTATCGAAGGTCGTCGCCGCCGTCTGAAGGTGCTGCACCCCGCCGCCGAAACCGCCGGCGGTATTGCCCTCAAAAAGACAATGCTCCACGCGCGGGTTGCCCCCGTAACCGCTCATGCCGCCGCCGTTACCGGCGATATTGGCGATAAAGCTGCACCCGCCCAGTTGCGGCGAACTGCCATAGTTGCGCATCCCGCCGCCGCTTTCCGTGGCGTTATTGCCGTAAAAAAGACAATAGCGCAGGACCGGCGCCGAACTGTCGAGGTTATACATGCCCCCGCCGTTCGTGGCCGTATTGCCAATAAACGAGCAGGACCGGCACACCGGATGGCACTGCGCATGATTATGCACGCCCCCGCCGCTGCCGGCGGAATTGGTCGAAAAACTGCAGCGAATCAGTCGGGGACTTGAGCCGTCAAAGTTGCGAATGCCCCCGCCGTAACCCGTGGCGGCATTGAAGCTAAACGAACAATCCGTCAGCGTCGGGCCGGCCTTGCAATTATACAGGCCTCCGCCGTAAGCGGCGGTATTGCCGACAAAGGTGCACTCGGTCAGTATCGCCGGGCAGCGGTCCAGGTACGCCCCGCCGCCCCAGCCGGCATTATTTCCCCCCAGCCAGCACGCCTCCAGCGTCACCGCACCGAGAATACCGTAAACACCACCGCCTTTGGCCTCCGTCGCCGAAACCACGTTGCCGACGAAGCTGCACCCCGTAAGGGTAAGATTATTGGTAAAGCTGAAAATGGCCCCGCCGCCGTCGCGGGCGATGTTGCCCTCGAAACAGCACGCGCGAATCGTCGGGCTGTTGGCGGTGTAGTTATGCATCCCGCCGCCGGTATTATGCGGATAGCCGGCCGCGTTGGCGTTGCCGCCGCGAAGCGTGAAACCATCCAGCACTGCCGCCGCACTGAGGCCCAGGCCGTTGGGATGGTAAAACAGGTGATAAACATTTTCGCCGCGTGTGGCGTCAGCGGCCAATTCCTCGACCGGCGTGTCAGGGTTGTCATTGCCCGCCAGATCGCCCGAAAGAATCGTCGCGTACGCCGCCGGGTCACGGTGAGATTCATTGGGATCGCCCGTTGCAGGAAAACCGCCATAAACCGCCACATTATTCTTTAGCCGCCAGTGCTTCACCCGACTGTCGCCGCTCATGCCGTATGACGATGTCGGCACATAGGTCCCCGCCGACACCCACACCTCATCACCGGCCTGCGCTGCATCCAGACCTTGCTGCACCGTGTCGAAGGCATCGGCCCAGCTTGTCCCGCCGACGCCGCCCGCCCCCGCCCGCACATGGTACGTCGCCGCCCATGCCATCGGCTCGGACCACCCGCCGCTCAGCATCAACAGCAAAACCGCCCCCGCCGCCCATCGCCATCGCCTTACTGCCGACCAACCCTGCATTTTCCTGACTCCCAACGGCCACTCTGCGGCCGTTGCCATTATAGCTGACAAAGAAGACCCATTACAACGCCAAAACCACCGGCCAGCCGTTACTTTCATCAGGGTCATGTTGTTTCCTCCGTATCCGTTTTTGATTGACGCCGGCGTTTCTTCAGAATGTCCCTTTGACAATCTGCTGGAGTTCTTCCGGCGTGAATATGCGTATCGTGGAATCGAGCAGTGCGGCTTCGGCCTCATGGTCCCACGAGCCGTCCGCCCGCCAGACGTTCACCGGTTGGCCGCGCGCCAATTTCTCGGCCGCCGTCGCCTGGCGTTGTGCGTCCGACGCGCCCCGCTCCTTTAACGCAAACAGCCCCATCCATCCGTGTTCGATGCTTTGCCAGATCATCGCTTCGGCGGTATCGGCGCTGTAACGGGCCAGCATCGCCAGTTGCCGCCGCGTCGTCGTCGCCGTCAGCGGCCGACGCAGTTCCCGCCGGTGGGTTTGCCATTGCTCCCACGCCTGGGCAAATCCCGGCGTATCCAGCCCCACAGGGAATTCCTCCCCACAGGGTTGATGAAGAGAATTTAAATCACTCTCTCCCTCTTGTTCTTTTCTTTTATCTTTTCTTTTATCTTTTCCTTTTCTTTTATGGTGTCTTTTCGACACCGCTTCCTGTGTCTTTTCGACACCACCCTGTGCGTTTTCGACACCACCCTGTGCGTTTTCGGCACCACCCTGTGTCTTTTCGACACCGCTATGTGTGTTTTCGACACCGATGATTTCGTTAGGAAGCGGTGTGTTTACATCACCGCTTTGAACAAGTTGATAGCTATTGCTCTTTCCGTCGATGTGGCGTTGCACCCGTAAAAATCCGACCTGTTCCAAACGTCGCACAGCTTTTAGGATCACCCATCGACTGGTGCCTACGTCCTGGGCCAAACGCCGCGTGCCCGGCCAGCAGGAATCGTTTTGCCCGATGCGAAAAGCGATGACGGCATAGACCAGTTTATCCGTAGCGGTGAGGTCGCGTCGAGCAGCGATGGCCTGAGGAATTTTGAAAAACAAATTCGTCGTCATGTCTTGCCTCCAAGTGGCTTGGGCGTCTCGCCCAAGATTCTTACGGTAAAGTTACCGGGTGCCATACTCACGCGCGTGAGCATGTTGTTCGGAGTTCAGCCTTCAGGCTGGCCGTTGGCCCATGACGTCCGCACATCGAAAACGGCCAAGCTAAAGCTTGAACTCCATACGTGGACTTCCGAACCATAGAATTCCAAACACAAAGTTCGGTCCGCATAGCGTATAAATCATTCGGAGTCAGCCTGTT
>CAZOCV010000259.1:0-3882 GCA_964578395.1 uncultured Pirellulales bacterium | reverse complement strand
TTGGTGTAATATTCCACATACATCATGGTCCTGTCGCCGGCCTGACAAAATAGCGATGGATTTCTGATGCTGCTTTCTTTTTTATTGTACAGCGCCTCCGCCACCTTCGTACCCCATGGATCGCCTAAAGAAGAAATCGTACTACCAACGGCGGGATAAATAATACCGGCATTGTAACAATAGCTGGTTCCATATAACTCATAAAACGGCTTTCCGGTAATATCTTGGTAAGGCCCAATATAGGTCATCGGCATGGGCTGGTATCCCTTGTCCAAAGGGCAATTAACCTTTTTGCCCAGATAAGCATCCAGCAGGCGAGATTGCGGCTCTCCGGTGATTTCATAGTTGCCCCAGAGTTTCATACGATTAACAAATATCAGGCTCCCGTTTAATTGCCGTATCGTCACTTCCCTCCGGTCATATAAAGGCAGGTACATATTGCTATTCATGGCATATTTATGAGTCGCCATACCAATACGATGCAATTGCGCTGCGCATACGGCCTTCTTGGCTTGTGCCCGCGCTTGATTCAGTGCCGGCAGCAAAACCGATACCAGCAGAGCGATAATGTATATCACTGCCAACAATTCGATAAGGGTAAATCCGGTATTCTTTGGTATATACGATTTGCGCATGGCTATTTGGCCTCACTGATTACATATGCTCTGTAACCGAATCAGCAGCAAAAACACACCGCTTTCGAAAAACCCAGGCCGATATTCGCTTTTTCTGAAAACGCGGCTACCGGCGCAATGCCTTGACAAAAAAGAAGTTATAATAAACAAAAAGCCCATAAATTGAACTTCCCCTCATGCATAATTGCTACAGGGAAGAATTATTAAAGCCATAATACTCATTTCCCCATTTATTTGCAAACATTTTCCTATGAAATATAGTTAGTGCCTGTTGCGGAAAAGAATTTTTGTCATTCCCGCGCAGAGCCTGTCCTCGACCCGATCGGGGACGGGAATCCAGTATTTCCGTCTGGATACCCGCTTTCGCGGGTATGACAGAGTCGCGTCAAGGCTTCCGCAAAAGGAACGAACAATCCGCTTCTTCTTGCCCGGGTTAACGTTTGACAGCCGCCGAAACGAAGACTAAAATAAGCCAAAAGACAGGAAAAAATTTATAAACCCAGTTATTTCAATTGTTAAGGAGCGAATCATGGCCGGAAATCTGCTGCAATTCACGGACGCCAACTTTGATGCGGAAGTCAAGAATGCCACAGTCCCCGTCCTGGTGGACTTCTGGGCCGAATGGTGCGGCCCCTGCCGAATGCTCGCCCCCACAATTGAAGAACTCGCCAACGATTATGGCAATAAGGTCAAAATCGGGAAACTCGACACCGACAATAACCGCGACACCGCCGTCAAGTTCGGCATTACCGCCATCCCGACGGTAATCATCTTCAAAGGCGGCGAGGTGGCCCGCAAGTTCGTAGGGCTTTCCAGCAAAAAAGACCTCAAGGCCGCCATCGACGAATTGCTGTAATTTCTACCCAACAAACAGTTCGTTAAATTTTGCCGCGATATCATCCGACCGCATCAGCGTTTCGCCAATGAGCACGCCGCCAAAACCAGCGATGATAAGCTTTTGCACGTCCCGGCGGGTTTTGATGCCGCTCTCGCTGACCAACTCCTGTTTGTTGTCCACAAATTCCGCCAGACGCAGGGAATGATTCAGGTCCGTCTGCATGGTCTTGAGGTTGCGGTTGTTGATACCCAGCAACGTGTAATGGCCCAGGGGAAACCCGGCCAAACTTCGCAATTGCAGCAGAGATTCCATCTCGTGCACTTCCAGCAGCACACTCAGGGTCAATTCCTGGGCCAAAATCAGCAAATCCATCAGCTTGCCCGGCTCCAGGGCTTCGGCGATAAGCAATATCGCATCCGCGCCGGCCGCCCGCGCTTCATAGACCTGATAGGAGTCGATAATGAAATCCTTCCGCAGCACCGGCAGCGACACCGCCGCTTTTACCTGCCGCAGAAAATCCAGGTGTCCCTGGAAAAACGATTCATCAGTCAGGACGCTGAGGGCATCCGCCCCCAAATCGGCGTACGTTTGGGCCAGTCGCACCGGATCAAAATCCGGGCGAATCAGGCCGGCGGAGGGTGAAGCTTTCTTGATTTCGGCGATGACATTGATGCCGCGAGGATTCTTTTTACTCACGGCCTGATAGAAATTGCGGCAGCGCGGCCCATCCTTCGCCTGCAACTGCAAGGTCGCCAGAGGGATACGCGATTTCGCGGCGGCAACCTCGTCTCGTTTGACCTTTAAAATCTTTTCTAAAATGTCACTCATCTGCCGACATGCTAATCCGGCCGGGAAAAAGTGTCAAATGCTCGCATTTTTCCTATAAATTTCCAACTTTTTTTCACCCTGACACGTATAATGATATAGATTGCAATATGATTACAGACATTACAGGTTGCCTGCATTGACATGACGGAAAGGATGAGCGAAACAGACAAAAGACACAGGCCGGAAAAACGTGTTGTTTAGGACAATCTACCATAACGTCTGTAAAAGACACTGGTTAGAACCGCCGCGTTGCGGACGACACGAAGCTGATGTAGCGTTAAAACAACAAGCCGCATAATTAAAAAAACAGGCAGACCTGCGAACAAAAGTGACGTGAACGTCGTAAGATATTTATAAATAAAGAGTTAGCTCAAACTCCGATGCGTGCAAGTGATTTTATGCCGCTGGCACACAATTTGCCATACTATTAAAGCAATGTCCTGAGGCAGAGGAGAGAACAAACCTAGTATCCAGGTGCGTGCCAAGGAGCAACGACAATGGACGAAGCGACATTCCAAAAGAAACTGGGCGAACTGGTCAAGGAAATCGGGACTCTGCCCCCCTCGCAGCGGAAGAAACTCGAACTTTTGGCCGAACAAACCAAACAGCGGCACGCCGAACTGCGTAAAAGCGTCGCCAGCTTGCAGGATTCCCTGGATTACCTCCGGCTGAGCATCAAGTACCTACTGTTCGACCTGGAGGCCACCCGCCGGGAAAATTCCTACCTGCGGAAGATGCTTGAGGAGTCCGACAACAATAAGCAATAATCCTCCTCCGTAACGAGCAACCATCGGAGGCGTGGACCATGTACGGCGTCCTTTTCAGGACGCCGTTTTTTTGCGCTATCCTCGCGTTAAACGCTTACGGCTAAATATCGCGGCGCTAATCTGCATTAAGAAATATACTTCATATAACCGTTTCGAAAAACGAATGCGGCCGTTAACATTTTTTCTCGTCAATTTTATCTGCTCAGGGCGGCGGCTTTCTCTTTGACGTCTTCAATGGCACCGACGAACATGAAAGCGGATTCGGGGTATTCATCCCATTTGCCGTCGCATAGCTCTTCGAAGCTGCGGATGGTTTCCTCCAGTTTGGTGTATTTACCCTGAATGCCGGTAAAGGTTTCGGCCACCAGGAAGGGCTGGCTGAAAAACCGCTCGATTTTGCGGGCGCGGGCCACCGCCATCTTATCCTCTTCCGACAACTCATCGACGCCGAGAATGGCGATAATATCCTGCAGGTCACGATAGCGCTGTAAAATTTCCTGCACGCGACGCGCGATACGGTAGTGACGGTCGCCGACAATTCGCGGATCGAGAATGCGGCTGGTGGATTCCAGCGGATCGACGGCCGGATAGATGCCTTTTTCCGCGATGGAACGCTGGAGATTCACCGAAGAGTCCAGGTGGGTAAACGTTGTTGCCGGCGCCGGATCGGTATAATCGTCGGCGGGCACATAAACCGCCTCGATACTGGTGACCGCCCCCTTGGATGAACTGGCGATGCGCTCCTGCAACTGGCCCATCTCCGTCCCCAGCGTAGGCTGATAGCCCACGGCCGACGGCATTCGGCCCAACAATG
>CAZOCV010000258.1:0-3916 GCA_964578395.1 uncultured Pirellulales bacterium | reverse complement strand
GCGACAAAAGGAATCGTCCTTGCGACAAAGTCGCAGCCTCTGCGACAAAAGCGCAGCCTTCGCGACTTAAGCGCAGCTCTGGCGACTTAAGCGCAGGAGCAAAGTAAATTCACTTTGCCCCGCCGCTTCGGGCGTCGGCCCGGCGCTTTAGGCGCAGCTTTTGCGCTTTCGTCGCCGGCCCGGCGCTTTTGGCATAGCTTTTGCGCTTTAGGCGGGGCCTCGGCGCCCCGGCGGCGGTAACGAGCCGTTGGGAGTTCTACGCGCGGCCTTGAGAATCTTGGGCGGGACGCCCAAGCCACTTGGGTTTGGAGTTCAAGCTTTAGCTTGGCCGTTTTTGAGGGGCGGGCGTCGTGGGCAAACGGCCAGCCTGAAGGCTGTACTCCCAACGGGCTGAAGATTGAGCAAACATGCTCACGCGAGCGTGAACAATGCGCCCGGCGAAGAACCCAGGGTTTTCACCCTGGGCTTTTTTTATAACCTGTCTCGCCCATCAAGCAGGCGGCAACGACGCCGGGTTGGCGACAGAACGCCCGCGGCGTTAGAAGCCCCTTCGGGGCCGCGGCGAACTAAAGAGGTCTTCGACCCTCCAGCCATTCTGGCTGGGCGGCGGGTCAGTACCATACATTAATAATCAGGTGCGGTTCCTGGCGTTTGCCTTCGACGATGCCGATGGTGGTGGTGGCGAATTTGACTTCGTGGTCGGGGTGCTGGTCGAGCCACTCGTTTATCTGGCCGTCGAGAAAGGCCATCGCGCCATCGTTGAGTTTGGCGTGGAAGGTGCGGGTGCGGGTGGCGCCCCGGCCGGTGGCGTGGGTTTGGCGGTGCAGCTTATCATCGCCATCGTGGCTGACCATGCCCGCCGGCGGAACGCGCAGCGTAGGCGCCGGAGCAGGCGGTGCGGCCGGTTTGGGCGAGGGGGCAACATCAAAAAAATCGTCCGACTTGGGCTTCGAAACCGACGGCGTTGCGGTGGCGTCACTATCATCATCGAAGGGAATCGGGGGAGGGCTGTCATAATCCGGGGCCATGAATGTGCTCCTTAACTTGTTATCAGACAAGCAGTAGAATCGCCAAAGGTCCGGGGGCGGGCGATTTTACCATTTTTGCCATGTCAATGATCGGTCGCAAATCACTATACCTGCCCGGCCAATACAGGTCAAGGCATAACTTAAGATGACGCTGAGCCGCGGTTTACCATATGGGCTGCCATTGGCGCTGGGAACGCCTTCGGCCGGAATTCGCCAGGAAGCCCACCCCGGCTGAATTTTTGGCGGCGGGAAAAAATGGAGACTTGCCGGAACAGGAAAATAGTGCTATACAGGGCGTGGTTTTTGGGAGTTTTGCAACATGCTGATTATTGCCGATGAAAATATACCGTATGTCGAGGACGTTTTCGGCGGATTGGGAACCATCCGCTGTGTGGCCGGACGCGACCTGAGCCGCCGGGAACTGGACGCGGCGGATGTATTGCTGGTGCGTTCGGTGACAAAGGTGAACGAGCCGTTACTGGCGGGCACGCCGGTGCGGTTTGTGGGTACGGCGACCATCGGCACCGACCACGTGGATATGGATTATCTTCGCCGGCAGAACATCGCCTTCAGCAGCGCCGCCGGCTCCAACGCCAATTCGGTGGCGGAATATGTCATGACCGCCCTGCTGACGCTGGCGCAGCCGTATCGCTGGCGGCTGGCGGGCAAATCGCTGGGAATCATCGGCGTAGGCAATATCGGCTCGAGGGTGGAACGTTACGCCGAGGCGCTGGGCATGGATGTCTGGCCGTGCGATCCGCCGGTTCAGGAACGAACGGGCGACGACCGGTTTGTGACGCACGCCGAGGCGCTGGAGGCGGACTTTGTGACGTTTCATGTGCCGCTGACGAAAACAGGCCCATGGGCGACGCATCACCTGCTGGACGAAAAGACGTTCGCCGCCCTGCGGCCGGAAACCGTCATCATCAACAGTTCCCGCGGCGCGGTGGTGGATAACCAGGCGCTCAGGGCGTGGCTGGCCGGTAACGGCATGGGGCCGGTCGTGCTGGACGTGTGGGAAAATGAGCCGGATATCGACGCGGCCCTGCTGGAGCAGGCGGCCCTGGGCACGCCGCATATCGCCGGTTATTCGCTCGACGGCAAAATCAACGGCACGGTGTGTTTGTACCGGGCGCTGTGCCGGTTCCTGAATATCGAAGCGGATGAAACCGTCATCCCCCGGCCGCCCGTCGCCCAATCGACGTGGGTAATCAAGACGGCGGGACTGGATGAACAGGATATTTTGACTCAGGCCATGCAGCGGATTTATGACATCGGCCGCGACGACGCCGACCTGCGCAAAATTCAGAACCTGCCCCCGGTCGAACGCGGCTGCTATTTTGATCGGCTGCGCAAATCCTATCCCGTGCGGCGGGAAGCGGGCAATTACCGAGTGACGCTGTCGCCGTTTGTGCCGCGTGCGGCTAACTATCTCGAAGCGATGGGCTTTAAGGTGACGCCGGCGAAAAAAAACGCCAGGCCGGAGTAGAGTTCCGCACCCTGCTTTTGAGCCTGCCGCGATAGCCGCGGCATTTTGAGCTTAAGCCGTAATGCTCCCCTGCCGTTCTATTGCGGCAACGGGCACGTTTTGATGCGGGATAAATCGCCTGCGCGGGCCGCTTCCAGTACCGGCCCCAGATAATCATCGACCATTTCAGCCGTCAGCGGCACGGGCATGTTTTGCAGCTTGGACTGCAACTGCGGATTTTTCGCCGCCGTCAGGGCGCGGGCAATATGTTCGTCGCGGAAACCGGGGATTTGCCGCAAACACGTGGGCAAGCCCAGCGAATTGATAAAATCGAGCATGGCCTGCGCGACGGCGGCGCCGAGATCGCGGCCGCTGAGTTTTTCCAAATCCTTATTCAGCAATCCCGCCGCCTGGAAAATCTGGCCCACGGTGCGCAAAGGATCGGTGATGGCCGGCGTAAAAAGCACGGTGTAATACGGATTCATCAACCCGCAGGCCCGCCCGTGCGACAGAATATCCACCAGCGAAAAACTCGTCAGGTGCGCCCCGTTGGTCCCGCCGATCATAATCGCGTAACCGCCCAGGTCCGTCCCCAGGCCCAGGGCCTCGCGGGCCTCCGGATGATGCGGATGCTCCATCGCCTGGGGCAGATAATTAACGATTAACGCAATGCCCGCGGCGGTCACTTGTTTGATAAGAGGATAGGCGGCCTTGCCCACGCCGCCGTAAAGCACTTCAAGATTATGACTGATGCCGTCCAGGCCGCCGTCGGCCGTGAGGTCGCGTGACGCGTCGAAGGTGGCTCTATAATCGAACACCGGAGCCGTGGGCACGATGGCATCGTCAATGATAAGCTTCTTCTGGCCGGTCTGGAAGTTGGTGATGTTGGAATATTTGGTCAGATGCGCCGCCGACCCCGAGGCCGTCTGAATGGCGACATGCGGATGCAGTTTCGCCGTCGTGTTCTGCAGCGCTTTGCTGACCAGCCCCGTGCCGAAATAATCTTCGATATCGCCGCCAAGCACATGCAGCACATCGGCGGCCTTGACGGCGTCGATGTTGCTGCCGCCGCCAAAAGTCACCAACACCTCCGGCCGATGGCGGTTGAGTTCCTCTGTCAGCCGGGCGAGGTCTTCCCGCGGCGAGTTGGGGGCCACACCTTTAATCTCCGCCGCCAAAGCAACGTTCTGCTCCTCCAGCGATTCGCGGATTTGCGCCACGAAACGGTCGCTGCCGGGGAACCCGCTGCGAATCAGCACTGCCCGCCGGCCCCCCTGTGCCACCATAGAACCGGTTTGACCTATCACGCCCAAACCAAAAACATAGCTGTTTTTCTTGAATTTCTTCAGCAAGTCCCGCGCCTGGCTGAATTCCATCATGGTATCGGGCATGGCTATCTCTCCTGCTGCGGCCGCCAATC
>CAZOCV010000257.1:1849-3917 GCA_964578395.1 uncultured Pirellulales bacterium | reverse complement strand
AGTAGCGATGAAACCGGGTAACGCCGGCGGAGCCCAGGGCGACAGGAAGACGGATACGCGATGGACAGGCACCAGGACGAACGATCCGCGATAGTGGCGACGCCTAACCAAGCGGAAGAGGCCTGCACCCTCAGAAGGTGGGCCGAACCTTGTGTCTGGACGGAACGTAGCCGGCGGCTCTGGAAAACGGAGTCAAAGGAGATGTATGGTTCAGTTTGATTGATAAGGTGTGGCGAACGCGAAATCTGCAAGCATCGTTTGAGAAAGTCAAAGTCAATGGCGGCGGTCCCGGTGTGGATAACCTCACCATCAAGCAGTTTGACCGTCGTCTGGATGCGGAGTTATCCCGGCTGAGCGAATTACTGCAAACGGGCCGGTATAGGCCCACCGCGGTCAAGCGCGTCTATATCCCCAAAAGCGGCGGCGGCGAACGTCCCCTGGGCATTCCCACGGTTCGGGATCGCACCGTTCAGGGGGCTGTGCGGCAGGTGATAGAGCCGATTTTTGAGAAGACCTTTTCGGACAAAAGCTACGGGTTTCGACCGGGACGCGGCGGCAAGGACGCCCTACGCGAGGTGGACCGGCTGCTCAAGGCGGGCTACACCCATGTGGTGGATGTGGATATTAAAGGGTATTTCGATACGATCCCTCATCCACCGCTGATGGAGCAGGTATCCCGCCGCATCGCGGACGGCCGGGTGCTGAACCTGATAGAACAGTTCCTGCACCAGCCGATACGCGATGGCGATCAGGACATCCCCTCGGTCTGCGGCGTGCCCCAGGGCGGAACCATCAGCCCGCTGCTGGCGAATATCTATCTGAACCCGCTGGACCATGAACTGCAAAAGCAGGGGTATGAGCATATTCGCTATGCGGACGACATGGTCATTCTGTGCCGGACGCACGAAGAGGCCCAGACCTCCCTCGGCTTGATAAAAGAGTGGATGGTCCAAGCCGGCCTGATGCTTCACCCGGAAAAGACCCGCCTTGTGGACATGGGGCTGGACAACGCCTATTTTGACTTCCTGGGGTATCGCTTCAAGCGGAACCGGCGGAATGGCAAGATAGATCGCTGGATCAATCCCAAAAGCATCGCTCGCCTTAGAGAAAGGCTTCGTCCTTATCTGAAACGATGTAACGGACACAGCCTGGACGGCCTGACGGCCCTGATACGACCCATCCTGCGAGGCTGGTACGAATACTTCAAGCACGCCCGCCATCCGGTGTTCGTCGAAATTGACGGCTGGGTGCGGATGCGGCTGCGAAGTATCCTGCGTAAACGAGCCAAAGGGAAAGGCCGGGGCCGAGGGACCGACCATCATAAATGGCCAAATAGCTTCTTTGCGGAACATGGGCTGTTCTCACTGGCTACGGCCCATGACCTGGAACGTCAGTCCGCTCTGCGGCAACCTGTTAACCGGAGAGCCGTGTGCGGGAGACCTGCACGCACGGTTCGGAGGGAGGGGTAACGCAAATCAATGCGTTATCCCTACCCCTATCGTTTGAGCAACACGCCCTGAAGGCTGTACTCCGAACAGACATGCTCACGCAAGCGTGAGCATGGCACCCGGCCCGGGCAGTCCGGCTTTGCTTTCCGGCTTCGTTAATAACTTCGCCGTGATAAATCAGCTACGCCGTGATGAAGGATGCCCGCATCACGTCGGTTGGTGATATTGAAGAGCGCGGGCAGGGATGCCCGCGTCACGACATATTACGCCTTCCAGAGGCCGTGGAGGTTGCAGTATTCGCGGGCGGTGAAGTTTGTGCCCTTGACGTTGAAGACGGCTTCGGGGGCCTGGCCGGGCTTGAGGAACTGGCGGTAGGCCTTGCCGTCGGCGATGAGTTCAATCCATTCGATGTAGTGCTTTTCCTCCATCGGGTGGGCGACGGCGCCGACCTTGACTTTGACGCCGTCGGGGGTTTGCTCGATGACCGGGACGTGCTTTTCCTTGGCGGCATCGACGGTGTTTTCCTTCAGCAGCCGCATCGGTTCGCCGCAGCAGACCAGCTCGCCATCGCCGCCGTGGAGCACTTCGACGATATTGCCGCAAATTTCACATTTATAGAT
>CAZOCV010000257.1:0-1749 GCA_964578395.1 uncultured Pirellulales bacterium | reverse complement strand
AAACCGCCGGTCCCGGCAGTAGAAAAAACATTGTTCCTGTCCGCTAATCCGGTACATTATTTGTTAAGAGGTTGTGCGGCGGAAGAGTTGTATGGAGTTTATACTTGTTTGGAGGCTGTAGGGTGGGTCTGTGACCCACCGATTCTTTTGTCCATCTCGCGGTAGGTCTGTGATCCACCGAATCGCTTGTCCGTCTCGCGGTGGGTCAGAGACCCACCCTACTATAAAACAGAAGGTAAACAGCAATAAGGAGCGATTATGAATACAGAAAACGTCACGCGGCGGGATTTCCTGCGGGTCTCGGCGGCGGCCGGCATCGGTGCGATGGTGGGCGGTATGGCCCTATCGGGCTGTCAGAGCCATCAGACAGGAGCGGCCCCGGCGGCTTTCGCTTGTCCGCCGCTGGAGAAAGTACGGGTGGGTTTTGTCGGCGTCGGCGGCATGGGGTCCAATCATGTCCGCAAGCTCCTGCAAATCGACGGCGTGGAGATTCGTGCAGTGTGTGATATTGTCGCAGACCGCGTCAGCCGCATCCAGGACTGGGTGGTGGAAGCCGGCCAGAGGCGTCCCACCGGCTACAGCCGCGGCGAGGAGGATTTCCAACGCCTATGCGCCCAGGAAGACCTCGATGTCGTCTATACCGCCACACCCTGGCAGTGGCATGTGCCCATCTGTATCGCCGCCATGACCCACGGCAAGCACGCCGTCTCGGAAGTGCCCATCGCCTACACCGTCGAAGACTGCTGGAAGCTGGTGGAGACGTCGCAAAAGACCCGCCGCTACTGCACCATGCTGGAAAACTGCTGTTATGACCGGGTGGCCATGATGATTTTGATGATGGCCCGGCAGGGCGTGCTGGGCGAACTGCTGCACGCCGAATGCGGCTATCTGCACGATCTTCGCCCGCACAAGTTCAACCTCAGCGGCTACGAGGGCCTCTGGCGGACGGAGCATTCCCGCCAACGTAATGGCAACTTGTACCCCACGCACGGCATCGGCCCGGTGGCGTGGTGGCTGGACATCAACCGCGGCGACAAGCTTGACTATCTCGTCTCCATGAGCAGCAAGTCCGCCGGCCTCAACCACTACGCCGTGGAAAAGTTCGGCCCTGACTCGCCGCAGGCCCAAGAGACTTTTGCCCTCGGCGATATTAATTCCTCGCTCATTCGCACCGCCAACGGCCGGACGATTATCATCAAGCACGACACCAATACGCCGCGTCCCTACAGCCGCATTAACATGCTGCAGGGCACGAAGGGTGTCGTCCGCGAATGGCCCAAGGCCCTGGTGCACCTTGAAGGCCGCAGCGAGCCGCACACCTGGCAAAATATCGACGATTATAAAGACGAGTTCACTCACCCGCTCTGGCGGCAGCTTTCCGAAACGGCACTCAAAGGCGGCCACGGCGGCATGGACTACCTGGAAAACGCCCGCATTATCGACGCCCTGCGTCAGGGCCGTGCCCCCGATATCAGTGTTTATGACGCCGTCGCCTGGAGCGTCATCGGCCCCTTGAGCGAACAGTCCGTCGCCAACAAGAGCCGGCCGGTCGATTTCCCGGACTTTACCCGCGGGGCGTGGAAAAAGCATAATCCTATTAGCTTTGCCTGAAGGTTTATTGTATGAACCGGCTTCATCGCCTGTGTCTGATGCTCATGATGGGGTGGCTGCTGCTGCTGGCGGGTTTGACCTGTCGGCCGGAACCTGCCGCCGAACCTGCTGCGCATCCTGTGCGGGAAGATTCTCCGC
>CAZOCV010000256.1:0-3947 GCA_964578395.1 uncultured Pirellulales bacterium | reverse complement strand
GGGGCATGAAGGAGCCACCTCGAATACTCATACGAGTTATTTTTCGCAAGCACTGCATGTCACTGCTGCAGGGAATCGCCCGTTATAATCAGTTTCACGGTCCCTGGATGTTTTATGTCGAGGGGCCTTTAATGGTGTATGAAGAAAATAATCCCTGTCTGCCCAAACTGGTGCTTTCCCGGTTGGCCAGCGAAGATCAAAAAATAGATGGTCTGATAACCCGGAATCCCCGGCTGGATATCAAGCTTATCCAAAAGGGACTGCCCACCATCATCGCGATTCATACCCGTGAACAAATCCCCAATGTTCCTTATGTTTTAACGGACCACGAAGCGATTGGCAAAATGGGGGCTGAATATCTGATGCATCTGGGATTCAAAAATTTTGCTTTTTGCGGTTTTGAGGATATGTTTTGGGCCAGACTTCGAGGTGAGGGCTTTACTCATACGCTGAAACAGGCGGGTTTTTCACCGTTTATCTATGGAACCAAAGTCAAGCCGGTATCGTGGTCAAAAACGCTTGATGCTCTGAAAGAATGGGCTTTAACTCTGCCCCTGCCTATCGGAGTCATGGCCAGCCATGATGATCTGGCCATTCACCTCATCGAAGCCTGTCACAAAGCGGGTTTGCACATACCTGATGATGTCGCTATCCTCGGCGTCAACAATGAAGACCTGTTTTTCTGCAACCTGATGTCGCCGCCCTTGTCCAGTCTGGTGCTCAAGGTGGAAGAAGCCGGCTACCAGACGGCCGAGCTAATGGAACAGCTTCTAAACGGCGAAAAAATGGATGGGCAGAAAATAATCATAAAGCCATCCCACGTTATTTCCCGTCAATCCACGAATATTCTGGCGATTGATGATAAGGAATTACGAACGGCGCTGCGATTTATCCGTGATCATGCCCGAACGCCCATCCAGGTGGAAGATGTGGTCAAATCGACGACTATATCCAGACGGGTTCTAGAAAAGAAATTTCGCAAACAAGTCAATACCACGATTCAGGAAGAAATCAATAATATAAAAATTGCCCAGATTCAACTGGTGCTGCGCGAGACTGATATGTCCACCGAGCAAATCGCCAATTATATGAATTTCTCCAGCCGCAGCAATCTTACCCGATTTTTTCTTCGGGAAACCGGCATCTCGCCCAAAACATTCAGGATAAATTCTCAGAAAGAGCAAAACGATTTTAGTGAAAAGTTACGTTGACAAATTCGGTTCATACACCCGAATTTCACATATTCGGGCATGATCTAGACCGTTGGTCGCCGTAACGCTAATACGAATGGCCTTTACGAAAGGCGCCGGGGTTAATGTATGGCGGCGCAGGCGCTGATAGTTATCGGTTACACGAACCACCTCTTGCCACCGGCCCGCCATAACTACTTCGATAACATAATCTTTTACGGTTTCGGGCTGAGGATATCCCCACATCATTTTTCGCGCAAAGGCATCGACGTGCGTCAGCGTCAGCAGCCGGTGAAGGCCGGTGTCGAAAACAAGCTGTATGTCCGCCACGCGAACGGGTTGATCCCAGCTTAAGGTAATCGAAGCCGGCAATCCTTGATTCGGGTCAGACATCCAGCGGTGAGCGCCGGGCCGGGCATATTGCGGATGGGCGCCGTTATGACCGTGAACACTTCGCGTTTGACCGGAAATGATATTTTTCGCCTCCCCGCCGGCCATTTCCGAAGACGCCGTTATTATCGCCTTACGCGCCAGATCGAGAGGATCCTGGTTCGCCGCGCCGATCAAGTAAGCATCGTCGCGCAAAAGCCTTTGCTGAATTTGGCCCAAAACCGGTGAAGCGGCAAGTTCCGCGGGCGACACGTCATTTTTAATCGCATAAGCGGCCGCCGTCCCCACGCCCTGGCCGACCACGGCACAGGTAGCTATTAAACGTATCGTCGCAAAGGCGATATGGGTCGCCGAGATATGCCGGCCGGCGAACATCAAATTATCTAAATTCTTGCTCACGCAGCAGCGCAGCGGAATACTGTAAAAATATGGCGTGTGATTTATCATTCCTGGTTCGCGATGAGGAGCATCAATTCCCCCCGGAACATGCCGGTCAATCGCCCAGCCGCCATAAGCGATGGCGTCCGGAAACACCTGCGCATTGACAATATCATTCTGGTTAAGGACATATTGCCCGCAAAAACGACGGCTTTCCCGCTTGCCGGGGATAAATCCAAACCATTCCAACGCCCAGTTTTCCGCCCCGTGGTCGCCGCCATTTTTAATATGGTCCCACACCCCCATGAGAATGGCCAGAAGTTCGTTGCGAATGTCCTCATTCTTTTTTATGGTATCCAGATGGCCGCCCCATTCCAGCCACCAGTACCCATATTCCAGGCCGCCAAAACCATAATCCCCCCAATCCCGGTCGCCGGTGGCATGGGGCCGATATTTTAAATCCTCTTCCGTAAATTTCCGCGCCCAGGAGGGAGCTTTGAACGGCATGGGATGAGCATGCCTGCGGGCCTGAAACAAAAGGCTGGAGCCTAAGCGAAAATCATCGGCTTGCTCATCCGCCAGGCTTTCATTATATTCACCGCGGCCTTCCCGCCCCGTACGGTACGATGCGCCGGCCTCGACCGCCAAACGACCATCGCCGGTGCAGTCGATAAAGATTTTGGCCTTTATCCGAAAGGCATCCTCCGTCGATTCGCGGGTAGCATAAGCACAGGTAATGCGCCGATTTTCAGCTTCCGCCGCGATAATACTGGTATTGAGCATCAGGCTCAGGTTAGGTTCCGCCAGGCATTTTTCCAGCAGTATAAAATCCTGCATACAGGCCGATCTCTGGGGATTGCGGCAGGAAATCTCCAGACGCAATTCCTCGACAATGCCCCCTTCGCGGGCTTCGACGGCGAGTTCTTCCCCGCGGCTCCCGTTGGCCTCCGCCCCCAACATATGCATTCGAATTTCACTGGAAGCATTCCCGCCCAATACCGGGCGGTCCTGACAAAGGATGACGCGCATGCCGTTCCGGGCGGCCGCCAGAGCGCAAACCACGCCCGCCATGCCCCCCCCGGCCACAAATACATCACAATCCAGATTTTGATAATCCAACGATTTCATATAATTGCACTATCCTTAAAAAACAAATAGCATAATGGCATGGTTGTTTGAACCAATATTTATAACGCCTTCACCCTTCGATTAAATCTGGCAATAACAGGAATGTCAAGTATATTGGTAAGATGCTTACGTCCTCTTATAAACGTCTCTTAAAACAAGAATAATGGACAGGACATAATCAATTTGCGGTAAATACCCAATAAACCGAAAGTTGCAGACAGAACAACAATGATTTAGAATATAATTACGACAGGCCGATAAAATATATAAGACACTCTAAATACGACAACCAGACTATAGGCATAACATGACGGTGACAATCCTCTACAATTCGGAATTAATAAACTATGATTTCGGCGTCGGGCACTCATTTCGCGGCGGCCGGTTTAGTGCCTTTCTGAAAGCCTATCACGAAACTTTCGGCGGTAATCCGGATTTACCATTAATCATCCACGAAGAATTGGCCGCTGATAATGAACTGCGTTTGTGGCACACCCAGGATTATATTAACATATTGCGCGCCGCCGCCGAGAACTACGATGATGACTATGCTCATGGGCATCTAACGACTCTGATGAACAGCGGCCTGGTGGAATTGGGGCCAAAACAGGGACCGTGCCGCCAGAGCATTTCCGCCTATGTCAGCCAGGACAATATATCTCCCTGCACCGGAAGGCTGCCGGCGGGAATCGAAAAAGCCGCACGGGCCGTAGTCAAGAATTCTATGTTGGCCGTTGATTATGTCCTGCAGGACAAATCCGAAAAAGCGGTCAGCCTCGGCGGCGGGCTCCACCATGCCAAGCCAGGTTATGGCGAAGGCTTTTGTTTTTATAACGACGTAGTGATCGCCGCGAAATATGC
>CAZOCV010000255.1:0-3951 GCA_964578395.1 uncultured Pirellulales bacterium | reverse complement strand
GCTAGCCCAGCGCAAATCGACATCACTCCAGCGCAAAATGCGCCCGGCCGATGTAAATTGACATTGCTCCCATGCAAAATGCGCCAACCCGATGCTTATTTGCATGGCCCCCGCGCAAAATGCGCTCCCGCAAAACCTGTCGACAATACGATGATGCAAATAAACATCCCCCCGCCGCCAAAGTGAACAGGCAAAAGCAAATTTACCGTAAATCGCTGCCAAGCCCGCCGATGCGGGAACGATTGCCATCGCCCTCGCGACACCGCTTTTTCTTCAGGCTGGAATCTCCGGCTGCTTGCGGGGTTTCCTGATCTGTTAACGGGTTCCGTTTCCCAGGGTTAAGCCCGGCGCATCCGGTCATCGTTAAATTCCGATTGGCGAGAAGCGGCGTTGTCGATAAGATGGCCGGGATGATTACCAGTACCAAAAATTCCTTGATTACGCGGCTGGTGGGGCTGAAAGAGAAGAAACATCGTTTGGCCCAAGGCGTATTTCTTATCGAAGGCGAGAAAGAAGTGCTCTGTGCCGTCGAGCATGGCGTGCCACTGGAAAATCTCGTTTATTGCTCATCGCTTCTGGGCAGCAATCGCACCCTGAAGGACGCGGGGGCCATCGCTCAACTGGCTGGGCGCTGCAGAGCGGAGGCCGTAGAGGTCGATGAGCGGGTATATGCCCGTCTTGCCTATCGCGACAGGGTCGGCGGGGTGCTGGCGGCGGCACAATTACCGAAATTAAGTTTGGATGATGTGATTCTGCCCGATAATGCTATGGTATTGGTGATGGAAGGTGCGGAAAAGCCCGGCAACCTGGGGGCGCTGTTGCGGACGGCCGACGCGGCCGGCGTACATGCCGTCGTTGTCGCCGATCCTGCCGCAGACCTTTACAATCCTAACGTCGTGCGGGCATCGGTGGGGGCACTGTTTACCCGGCCGATAGTAGCGGTTGCGGCGGAACAAACCTTGAACTGGCTGCTGGATAACAAATTCCGCATTATCGCCGCCGAACCGACGGCCCATAAAATTTACACGCAGGCGGATTACACCGGCCGCATCGCTATTGTTCTGGGCGCAGAACATGCGGGACTTTCAGCGCTTTGGCGGCATCCCGCTGTTACGCCCGTCGCCATCCCCATGCACGGGGCGATGGATTCACTCAACCTCGCCGCCTCTGGCGCGATTCTCATGTATGAAGCCATGCGGCAGCGATATATCTGACGAACCAGGTGGTATTCTACTTTTCCTGTCTTTCTGGGAGTTGTTGGCGGCCTGGTTTTTTCAAGGCGATTTCCGGCCAGATCACTTCCTCAATCACCTTTTGCGAAATTTTATGGTCACGGTGAGTATCATCAAGATAAATCTTGAATACCCCCTTGCCAAGTTTGTCGATGGCATCAATGATAAAAGGCTCGAACGTTTGGTGCCCAATACCAAAAAAACAGCAGCTATCATACTTATTATAAACCTGAACCAGCTTGCGTCCCTCGCCGTACCCGCCTAATATATACAAGTCGGGGTAACTGGCTACATTTTGGTAAAACGAAGGCCACCACTGTTCGGCGTCACCTTTGGAGGCGGCGTAGCAAGGTTCTTCTCTTAAATACAGCGGAACCGAACCGGCGACGGGGAACGCATAGCTGATTCTCGGTTCAATCGCCGCGCACAGATTTGTCGTCCAGCCTCCTCCGGAGATGCCGGTCATATTGATATCGTGATAGTCATGGTTTTTCTCTACGTAATTTATCGCGATAACGACCGGCTCAAGGAAAAAACGAATAAAACGAACATGGTCATTATCCAATAAGTCCGCCATTTGATTATGTTTACCGGTGGCGCCGCCTTCCAGCCGAACCATGCCTTTGCCGGGAAGGGTGATAGGTACGTCATTTTCACCGCAGAAAGGCATCCAGAAGGTCATCACCGAAAAGCCTTTATCCAGAAAGAACGCGATGGTCTCTTTACCCCCGGCCATAAGTACATCATCCAAATGCCCCATATGAAAAATTAAAAGGCGATTCACTTCTTTTTGGGGATGGAATACATAGGCGATGGAGTGCATCCCATAAGCCATTTCAATATCGAGTCTTTCAACGCGTTCAATAGGGTTGCCGCCTATATTATCCATCCATTGGGGTGCGTCAGCGGTGACGTTCTTCGGCATTTTATTTGCCGGGTAGCCGTCCACTGGCCATAAATAGTCGATAATCTTCTTGCGGACCGTGGCGGCCTCTGCTTCGGTTTTGATATGTATCAATGCGGAGACATCAACCTTCAAAATATCCGGGGGTATTTCATTATAGCAATCAATCCCCGGCGAAGGTGATGAGAAAAGCGCCCATATCATTATAATTACTGGAATTAACTTTTCGACGTTAAGCATGACAAAAACTCTGATGTCTGGTTAATGGTTTACGGCGATGTTTTTGGGGCGGTCTTATAATCCGAGCGAGATAACATCCATCACCCGGCTACCCTTTTCAGCGAAGCGTAATTTTGACATCACATTTTCCCGCCGACCAGTCCGAAAGATCAATGTATCGTCCCGTCGTGTCGGATGGTTTGCCGTTGATTGCGATAGCCGCCGCTTCCAGGCCTTCGGGCAGGTAAAAACGCACCATCTTTTTGCCGATGCCAAAATTATCGGAGCAGGATGCCCGCACCTGTATGACGTTTTCATCTCTGCTGACCTCGTAGTCGAGCCATCCCCGGCGAATCGTCGCCTTTTTCACCTGAAGGCATGGCCCGTTCCTGCTTAACCAGTCCGCCGGGATTCCCTGGCAGAGATGGATGCCCTGTTCATCTTCATAAACAAGCATCCTTTGTACGAGGAAGTGGAATGCCGCGTTGGGGTGATTGTGGGCCTGGACGTTGACATGGGGACGGTCGCCGCTGAAGGGCTGCATCCACTCCCGGTGCGTGACCCATTCGCTGTTGGAATGGGTGGTGTGCGACATTTTTTTGCCCATCAGCGAATACAGGTTTTTCAGAAAGCCCGGCGTGTCGCCTTTTTCGAGCAAGTACCCGATGTGGTATAAGGCGTACCAGCCCCGGCCGTCGCACCATCCGCCGGACGGCTCATCATCGAATAACCAGCCGCCGATTTTGCTATCCAGCGGATATAATCCGCTCATTACCGCCGGGCCGCAGACCATGCCGTAGGAGTCGTGTTTTCTGGCGAGAATGTAATCCTGGCCGGATGCTTCTCTTCCATAAACCCCGCGTATTGCCGTTTCATAATCTTTCAGAGATGTCCGCCATGGCACTGTGTCTATTCCTGACGCATCGAGGACGGCAATGATTTCCTTCATGCCCCAATAACTGACAATATCATTAAAGGGATGGTAGCCGTTGCTGGGAAAATCACAGACAAACATGCCCCGCAGCAGCCCTTCATAGCCGGGTTCATGATCAGAGCGATTTCTTTCCTGTAAAATCCAGTTCAATCCGGAAAAAATCTCATCTTGATGTTTGAGAATCCAATTTTTATCGCCGCTGCACTTATAGTATTCCGCCGCCGCCCACAAGGTGTATCCCGTGCCGCTCATCCACACGCTGGTCGCCGCGTCGCGGGCGGTATGCGTCACGTTGCCGGCCGACAGGCAGCCTTCGCGGGTGAAGGCGTCCTGGGGTTTGGCGTTGCCCTGTGCGGCGAAAATTACATCGAGCGCCTGCCGGGCATAATCAAAATGGCCCAGCTTGGCGAACGTATAAACGATGGCCTTTTGCGGAGAATCATCGAACTCCATGTTATAGTGATTGATCCTGATGGTTTTGTTCATGATGCCGACAGGGGGCTTGAGGCAGAGACTATCAAAAAGGATGAGGCCTTCCGGCGTTTTCCGGGTCATCAAGAGGGTGTTAATCAAGCAGGTATCGAAGGCCTGGGTGATTCTCTGGTCCGGCACGGAAATACGCATTCCCCGCGCCAGCAATTGCTGCCAGCGCTGCGCGACGT
>CAZOCV010000254.1:0-3973 GCA_964578395.1 uncultured Pirellulales bacterium | reverse complement strand
CGATACAACCGTGAGACGGTTTCTTCGTCGAGGACACGGTCAAAAAGCAGAATCTCAGCGACCGCACCCCGGAAGGGCGTCGTTGCGGATACCCTTTTTTCGCCAGAAGCTTGATCGGGCACATTGCCCAAATATAACCGATCCTCAAGGCGGCGGGGACGTATATCCAAAAACGCCGGAGCACAAGCCTGTCGCCCATTGATGTAAAGTTGTTTTTGCCCGTTTTTATAATCCGTTACCAGAACAATATAATACCACTGACCTTGATTAACGGCGGCTTCGCTGACTTGATCCTGATAATGAATAAATGCGCCATCGACGGAAAACGGATCCGGCTGAATATAATGATGGCGGAAACGCCCGTCGCTCAGCAGCACCAATTGGCCCAAACCGGCGTTATCCTTCAGCAAGCCGGCGTACGGCAGGGAAGAAGGCGCCTGGCCGGGCAAAGGGCTTTCAACGCGCGTGTCAGGGCGGACCCATAAAGATAGCGACCAGCCTAAGGCGGATTCCTGTAATCTGCGGGGGACGGTAATCTCAAGCCCATCGCCATCGCCGGAAAAATAAACGGCCTGGGATATTTTCTTGCGCAGAGGAATCGCATCGGAGGTCAAGATGATATTACCGCATTCCTTTGTATCCAGGTGATAATAGCCGGCCTCGTCGTATTTGTCATCGGCGTTATCCCGGCGAATGCGCCAGCCGGCCAGGGGCAGCTCGTTCTGTATGGCCAGCTCGTAGAGGCTGGGGACTTCTCGCACAAAGGCGCGATCATCATAGGGGACCTCCGTAATGGTCCTCCCGACATCCACCTGCCGGGACTGATGACTGGCAATGAATTCATACTTATCGGTGCGAGATGCCAGGTCTTCGGTGGTAATCTGCACTTTGCCTTTGTTTACGGAAACATGACTGTAACCTTTGGGATCGACCAGCACCCCGAATTCCGTACCATAATCCGTAAACCGGGCATGGGGCGTGTCAACGTAAAAGCCCTCACCGCCAATCCCAATAACGGAATATACTTTACCGCGATCCAGAAACAAAGAGCCGTTTTGATGAAGAGCAAATGCCAGCGGCGCTTCTCCGACAACCTTGACATTGCTGCTCAGGAGAAACTCAATATATCCCTTTGTTAATTCATATCTGCCCGGCAGCATGGCCGTCTTATTATTGGCCATGGACGTTTCCCGCCAGGTGGTTTCGACGGCATCCGTCAGGGTGGCGACGGGTGTTGGGTTGGTGATTTTATTGATGATGCTGTCCAGCCAGATTAATCCTGCGCATATCACAATAACGGCGGCGATCCGAAAGATAATCCGGCGCGTATTCAGATGTTTGGCGTTTTTGGGGCGCGGCGCCGCCTGTCCGCTATGGAGCAGCGCTGCTTCCTGACGAGCCTGTTCCTCCCTGGCCTGCTGTTCTTCCAGGGCGCGAAGATCGTTTTCCAGAATTTCGTGGAACACACTGGAATCGTCGAAATCGCGGACGGCTGCTTCCTGCGCCGCTGCGGCGTCCGGCGGCGGCGCGGCGGTGTAGGATTTATCATCGAATAAACGGTTCAGAACCTCACGATCGTAAATCCTGGAATCCTCGCAGGGCACAGAGGTTTTTTTTTGATAGATATTCCCCCGCAAATACAAGCCGGTTTCCAGCGCCATGACATTCAGATAAAACTGCCGCGCCTCTTTATCGTTGAGCAATAGCCTCTCCATTTGCTCAAAGTCTTCACCGGACAGGCTGCCATCCAGGGCCTGAACCAGCATTTCATGCAAACGCGTGAATTTGTCATACGGCGCGTTCATTCCGCCAGACTCCCTTCCATGATGCGGTTAATACAGCGCAGCAGCATCTGCTGAACACGGGTCAAATGGTAGTAAACGGTTTTGATGTTGCGGCCGAGACGGTCGGCGATATCCTTGACGCAATAGGAGCGGGAATAACGCAAATGAATAAGATAGCGGCTTTTGTCGTCCAGTTTTTCCATGCAGGCGTCCAAAGCGTCAAGCTGTCGCTCGGAATTTTTGGCCGCTCCGTCATAATCCTTATGCAGCAGTTCCAGCAGTTCGTCGCTGAAGTTGATCGGCGAGTGGGCGCGCTGCCGACGGAAATTAAGAACCTTGTAGTAGGCAATCGTCCTGGCCCAGGCGAAAAAGTCGGAATCCGGCTCGAACTGGGCAAATTTGCTCCACATCAGAGTGCTGGTTTCCTGCATAATGTCATCGGCGTCATTATGATTGGGCACCAGGGACAGTATATACGCATATATTCGCTTATGGTTATTGATGACCAGACGGATAAACTGTTCAACTGAGGCGCCCGGCTTGTTGTTTTCTGTTTTTTTCCAATCGTCATTCATCAGGAGGGTAATCCGGCATTCCAGGGACAACGCCCTTGCTTTGAGCCTCTTTTTGGCCTGATTTTCATTACATCACTACTACAGATGCTATACATAGAATGTTTGTTACGGGGAAATTTTCCAATATAAAAAATATTTTCTCGAAAAAAATAAAATGAAACCGATACTTATAAAAATCAGGTTATCATAGGGCGATTCAAATATCAGACCGGAAGCGGCATTTTTATCATTTTTTACAGGTTTAGGGGGGGCAATTTGGACCAAATTTGTACCGTTTGGATATTTTTCAGCTATTTGCCGGTTATTTTATTGAGGTGTGTCCACATGAAAAGAACGCCTAACTTGTTGTTTTGCAAGAATTTGTGATTAACAGGTTCGGGAATGTCAATTTAAAAATTAAATAATTTTGATTTTTTTGCCCGGAATGTTTCAGAAAAAAAAACGGCTGGTGGCATTTAGTATGTAGATGCGAGCCTATAATTAGTTGATTGGAAGCCGAATATCGATTCTGAAATCCAGATTCTAATAACATGTTTTCAAATGAAGTGAGGCACGAAACATGGAAGTTATGCAAAAAAACAGAAAAAACGCCGCTTTTACCCTGATTGAGTTATTGGTGGTTGTTTCGATTATCGCCCTGTTGGTGTCTATTTTGATGCCTGCCCTGGGCCGGGCGCGGGATCAGGCCAAACGGGTGCGTTGCGCAGCGAACCTGCACCAAATCGGCGTGGGCCTGCATACCTATGCCGCATCATACGAAGGCACATTGCCGCCCACATATTGGCAAACCTATTGCGAACAACCGGGCGCAACCCACACCATGGATGAGGTTCCGACGCCAACAACAACATATTACGCGTACGGTTGCAATGTCAATCCGCCGTATGATATCCTATCAGGCCCATTTAACCTCGCCTATATGTACACGGCGAAAATCATCGATCAGCCGGAAGTATTTTATTGTGATGGTCTAAAAAACGATCAATCCACCAATGAATGGAAATTCTGCTACGAAAACTTCCATCAAGTCGGCTACCCCTGGCCCACGCCGGCCGGCGACGGCAAAGGGACGGTGAGAGTTTCATACTGTTATTGGCCTCAAAGCGGGAAGAAACGCTATGTCCCCAAAAACGGTGGATTCCCGGCGGGGCAAACATATCCGGCTCCTACGTTGAAAACATCCTCGTTAACGGCTGACTATTCCACTTGCACCGATTTGATTTACAGTTATCACGCATTGCCGCATGACATGCGCGGCGAACCTACGGGTTTGAATGCGTTATTTGGCGACATGCATGTTTCATTCTCTCAGAATGAGGATGCTTTTGACGAATATCTCTGGCCCAAGGATACAGAACTGGTTGATCCCAGGAACCCGGGTGATAACCCGCTGAAATGGATTACGATAGTTTCATTACTTCGGCCTTAAAACAAAGTTCACACAGAAATGACGTAATTTGAATACAACATGCGGCTATTTGGAACCTGCACGGACAGCCGCGACAAGAACCAATGATTATTTTGGTGACAAGCAAGACGCAGGATGAATTGGAGGATTTAAGATGAAGACAGGAGAACGTTGGCTGGGCCTGGCGGTAGTTCTGGTATTGGCTT
>CAZOCV010000253.1:0-3984 GCA_964578395.1 uncultured Pirellulales bacterium | reverse complement strand
ACCATCACCGCCGCCTATGCTTACGACGGCTACGGCGTGCGCCTGGGCAATCAGGATAAACTGACCAAGCAAAAAAGTGGATTACAAGCGATCTGTGTTGAAAGTGTCTCCCTCTTTCATATCGCCGGACATGAAGCCTTTATAAAACCAGCGGTTTCTTTGTTCGGAAGTTCCGTGCGTAAAACTATCCGGCACGACATACCCCTGGGTTGATTTTTGGATGCGGTCGTCCCCCACCGCGCTGGCCGCATTCAGAGCCTCGTCAATATCGCCTTCCTCCAGCAGATTCATGCGATTGGCATAATGCGCCCAGACGCCGGAAAAATAATCCGCCTGCAATTCCAGGCGAACCATGTATTTATTATACTCTTCTTCCCGGAGCCTCGACCGCAGCGCGTTCATTTTTTCCATAGTCCCCAGCAGCGTTTGCACGTGGTGCCCCACTTCATGAGCGATGACATACGCCATGGCAAAATCGCCCGGCGCCTTGAATTTTTCCTGCAGCTCCTTATAAAAACTTAAATCAATATACAATTTATGATCCCCCGGACAATAAAACGGACCCGTGGACGAACCGGCGTAGCCGCAGGCGGACTGCACGCTGCCCGAATAAAGAACCAGTATCGGATATTCATATTTCAAACCCTGCTGGCGGAACAATTCCGTCCAGACGGTTTCCGTCTCCGCCAGCACCACGGAGACAAATTGAGCCAGTTCGTTTTCCTCTTCCGTGGGCACATACGTGGATGTCCCGGAGGGGTTTCCCAGTTGTGTTGTCTCCAGAAGTTGGGATGGGTCACCGCCGAGAAAATAAACGGCCAGAATTAATACGAGCACGCCTATGCCGCCGCCGGCCAAACCGGCTTTTGGAGAAAGGCCGCGACGGTCTTCCACATTCGAACTTGCCTGTCTGTCTTTCCAGCGCATCAGATCCTCCTTTCGACTGAGGGGTGACGCGAATCCTGCATAAACGTCTGAAAAAACCAATTTCCCATATAAATCATGTAAAGTTTATCACTCTTTTGAGGCATAATCAAGAATTTGCCGCTTTTTTACGGGTTGCCGCCGCCGACAAGATTTCTCTATAACACGTGATAAGGAAATGACTTGCCAATTTCGGAGCCATTTATTATAGTCCTTATCAGTATAAGGATTTTGCACACGTAAACGCATGGATATGGACACAAATACCCCATACGGATACTGATGCGGCGGAAAAAAGGATTCAAAATATGACTGTACCTATGCGGATAGCTATAAATTCCAAAAATGTTTCCTTTCACCTGCTTGGGCATATGGCCAACCGGCATGGGCTTATCGCCGGGGCCACCGGCACGGGAAAAACCGTTACCTTGCAGACAATCGCCGAGCGCCTCAGTGAAAACGGTGTTCCGGTTTTTCTGGCCGATGTCAAAGGCGACCTCGCCGGCATCAGCCAAAAAGGGGCAGAACACCCCAAAATCATGGAACGCATTAAACTGCTTTCCCTGTCGGACCATTGTTTCCAGGCGTACCCCGTTAGGTTTTGGGATGTCTTTGGACAAAACGGCCACCCCCTGCGGGCGACGGTTTCCGATATGGGGCCGCTTTTAATGGGGCGGCTTTTAAGCCTGAACGCGGTGCAAAACGGCGTACTGAACCTGATTTTCAAAATTGCCGACGATAACGGACTGCTGCTGCTGGACCTGAAAGATATACGCTCCATGGTCCAGTATGTCGGAGACCATGCGTCAGAATTCACCACGGAATACGGCAATATCGCCAAGGCATCGGTCGGCGCCATCCAGAGAGGCCTGCTGGAACTGGAAACTCAGGAGGGGGAACAGTTTTTCGGCGAACCGATGCTGGATATCTTCGACCTCATCCAAACCGGCGCGGACGGAAAAGGCGTCATCAATATTTTATCCGCGGATAAATTAATCACCCGCCCCAAAGTTTATTCCACTTTTTTGCTGTGGCTGCTGGCCGAACTGTTTGAACGTTTGCCGGAAGTGGGAGATTTAGAAAAACCGAAAATGGTTTTCTTTTTTGATGAAGCGCATTTTCTTTTCGAAGACGCGACGAAAGTTCTCCTCGACAAAATTAAACAAGTCATAAGACTCATTCGCTCCAGGGGTGTGGGCGTTTATTTTGCTACCCAGAATCCCCGCGATGTTCCCGATCCGGTTCTGGCCCAATTGGGCAATCGCGTACAGCACGCCCTGCGGGCCTTTACGCCGCTGGAACAAAAAGCGGTCAAACTGATGGCGCAAACCTTCCGTCACAATCCTGAGTTTGATATAGAAAAAGTCATCACGGAACTGGGAACCGGCGAAGCGTTGATTTCATTTCTGGAAGAAAAAGGGACGCCGGCCGTCGTTAACCGCGCTTTTGTCTGCCCGCCCCAGAGTCGTCTGGGAACCATAACGAACGAGGAACGACGCCAAATAATTCGGAACTCAATCCATTTTGGCCGCTACGAACAGCTAATTGATCGGGAATCGGCGTTTGAGGTGATAAAAAAACGCACCGAACAAATCGCGGCGCAAACCCCGCCGGAAATCCGGCAAAAGAAAACCACTCCGGCGCCCCGCTATAAGGAACCGGCTCCGCGCCGCAGCCGGAGTCGCTCGCGGGATACGCTGGGAGAAGCCTTTGCCAAAAGCACCATGCGCTCTTTCGGAAGTTCCCTGGGCCGACAGATTCTCCGCGGCATACTAGGCTCTATTCTGGGAAAAAAATAAAGTAATGTTGCCGCGGCTGCCGTGCTAATGCCCTTTGTCCAGGCGAGCCGCGGAAGCCTCATCCAGAAACATGCGGCAATCGGAATGCTGCTGCATGATGGAGGCGGGACAGGTATTTGCCACAGGGCCATCAATAGCGCCGTGAACCGCTGCGGCCTTTTGCGCTCCGGGAACGGAAACGATTAACGTCCGGCTTTTCATAATCTGCCGGATACCCATGCTGATGGCCTGACGCGGCACATCGTTAAGGCCGGCAAACCATCCTTCATTAACCTGCTGGCGGCGGCAGGCCTCATCCAGATCGACAACCAGATACGCCTTTCCCGTCTGGAAGTCCGCCGGAGGATCATTGAACGCCAGATGGCCGTTCTCGCCGATACCCACCAAGGCGACGTCGATAGGATGTTGTGCAATCAATTTCCCCAAACGTTCGCATTCCCGCTGCGGATCGGCCGCCTGGCCATCCACCAGATACGCCGCTTTTAAACCGGGAACCATCTGAATAAAACGTTCCGTCAGATAGCGACGAAAACTCGCCCGATGCGATGCGTCAAGCCCCAGATATTCATCCAGATGAAACATCACCACGCGGCCCCAGTCAATCCCTTTGGCGGCCGTCAGATTCTTCAAGGTCTCAAACTGACTGGCCCCTGTCGCCAAAATAATGGAGGCTTGTTCTTTTTGCGCCAGCGTCGCACGAATCAACTCCGCCGCCTGAGACGCCGCTTCCATTCCCAGTTCCGCCGCATTTTTGTAAATCTGTATTTTCATCGTGTTTCCTGTAACTTTATTTCCTTTTCATTTTTGCAACGCTCATAAACCGTCACACCGCCTACCAGAGTTTTTTCCACGCACAGATGGTAATTTCCCGGCTTGCCGTCAATACGCACAATGCAAAGATCCGCGGGACTGCCTTCGGCCAGTCGGCCAAAACCCTCCCGGTCCAGGCTCGTTAGCCGGCAGGGATTTTCCGCATACATTTGCGCAGCGGCCGCCAGGGCCTGCTCCAACGTCAGGGCCGGATGACGCCGGTTCCAGACGCCGGGCATCTCCACCGTCAGCCAGTTGAGCATGTTTTCCACCGCGCGGTCCATCATTAACAAACTTCCGGCCAACACATGCCCCCCCGTCGCCAGACCGATATACTGCCGCCCAGGACCGACGCATGCTTCTTTGCCTACCCACGTTATACGCTTAAGCTCCGACTCCGTGGCGAACATCGCATCCGTCACCCCGATAATATGTTCATATCCCTTGCGCG
>CAZOCV010000252.1:1802-3993 GCA_964578395.1 uncultured Pirellulales bacterium | reverse complement strand
CTGCGCGGTATTGCTCGATATTCCCGCATTCACGGCCCGTGGGCCTTTTATGCCCGCGGGTTGTTTTACCGCAAGAACAGGGTGAAACAGAACAGGTTATCACAAATTCAACAGTGGCGGCCGGACGGAATTATTGCTCGAGATTCCGAACCCATAGAGCAAATGCTGCGATGGAACATCCCCCTGATTGTCGCCAGCGCCGTGGACGATTCTGGCACCGATTATCACCGGATAATGACAAATGATAAGGCCATCGGCGCGATGGCGGCGAATCATTTGTGTGAGCGAGGGTTCAAAAATTTCGCCTATTGCGGTTACCCGGATATGTTCTGGTCGGTCAACCGTGGAGCGAGTTTTCGTGAGGTGCTGGCCCGAAAAGGCTTTGCCGTGAACGTTTACAAGCCGCCGAGTAACCGGCGTGCATGGGTCTGGGAACGTGAACAGGACCACCTGGTAAAGTGGCTTAAAAGTTTGGTTTTGCCGGTTGCCGTAATGGCCTGTAACGATGATCGCGCCCAGCAGACAGCCGAAGCCTGCATCATCGCCGGGTATCGCGTTCCGTATGATGTGGCCATTGTCGGCGTGGACGATGACGATCAAGTGTGTGACCTGGCAAATCCTTCATTATCCAGCGTTAAATTAGGGGTCGAACAAGCCGGTTTTACGGCCGCACGGCTATTGGCTAGATTAATGAGCGGCGCAAGCGTCGCCTCTCCCCAGGTCACTGTCGTCGATCCGATTAGCGTTGTACGGCGGGAATCCACGGATTTCATGGCCGTGGAAGATGATATTGTCCACAAAGGACTGAAATACATCCGCCATCATTCGATTCACCCTCTTCAGGTTCAGGATATCGTTGCGGCTCTGGGGATTTCCCGTCGCAGCCTGCATGAACGATTTCGCCGGGCGCTGGGACATACGGTTTATGAGGAAATCAAACGCGCCCGCGTTGATATCATCGCCGATTTGCTGGCCAATAGTGAACTGAGTATTTCCCAGATTGCATCCAAACTGGGCTATCCCAGCAGCGATCACCTTTCGCGTTATTTTAAGCAGGAAATGGGGCGAACGCCGCGAGACTTCCGTAACTTGCATATTTACAGATAGTTATAACTTTTCGCCATCTTCCTTGTGGTTCACGGTTTTGCTCCGTTAATGCACAATTTGGCGGAAATATAGCCATAAATGGCGTGGATTGTATCATAAAAACAGGATTAAAATAATATGCAATGGCAACAAAACCATCTGGAAAAACGGCGATCATAACCTCCCGGCAGCGTTTGGCGGCGACCCTGAATCACCAGAGCGTTGACCGTGTTTGTGTCGATTTCGGGGCCGGCGGGCAAACAGGCATCAGCGCCCAAGTGGTGTCACGTCTGCGCCAGCGCCTGCTGAAAGATGAAACGCATCGGGTGAAAATCACCGAACCTTATCAGATGCTGGGGGAAGTGGATGAATCTCTGCGGCAGGCGCTGGGCTGCGATGTTGCGGGCGTTGATCCGCTGTATAATATGTTCGGGGTTGTCAGCGAGGGCTGGAAACCGTTCGATACGCCGGACGGCACACCGGTGCTTGTCCCGGCAGGATTCAATTATACGCTCAATGAGAAAAACGATATCCTTATGCACCCCCAGGGAGATGTTACCGCCCCGCCATCGGCGATGATGCCGCGAAACGGATTTTATTTTGACGCCATTGAACGCCAGAAGCCGCTTGTCGAGGAAGAGCTTAATCCGGCGGATAACTGCGAAGAATTCGGCCTGCTAAGCGATAAGGAGATACGCCATTACGTCGAGAAGGTGAATGATTATTACGCAAACGCCGATTACGGCATTTATCTGACACTGGGCGGGCTGGCTTTCGGCGATATCGCCCTGGTTCCGGGGCCGTGGATGAAGCACCCGCGCGGGATTCGCAGCGTGAGCGAATGGTACATGTCGCTGGCGGCGCGGCCGGACTATATACACAAGGTTTTTGAAAAACAATGTGAATTCGCCCTGCAAAATATCGACCGTGCGGCCGCCGCTTTGGGCGATAAAGTGCAGGTGGTGTTCGTCAGCGGGACGGATTTCGGCACCCAGCGCGGCCCGTTTATTTCGCCGAAAACTTACCGCGAATTGTTCAAACCCTACCAAAAGCGCATCAATGACCGCATTCACGAAAAAACATCCTGGAAAACCTTCATGCACTG